>JBLNAO010000304.1:0-2735 GCA_050259395.1 Chloroflexota bacterium | reverse complement strand
CGGTTCAAACTGCAAAAGACTGGGAAAAGAGAAGGGCTGAGATCTACAAAATCCTTGAAAACGAAGAATACGGCATTGCCCCTGCCTGGACAGGGAAGGTGATCAGCAAAGAACTGGTCTCGGATCAGAATGCCCTGGATGGAACCGCTATTATGCGTGAAATAATGCTGATAATGAGGAACGGTTCCAGGGTGCATTCAATGAAAATGCTTTTGTATCTTCCGAAAAATGTAAAGAAAGCTCCTCTTTTTCTGGGATATAACTTCAACGGAAACCATACTGTAACCAATGATCCTGAAATTGCTCTTGCTGATATCTGGCCCAGGAAACCTGCTGATGCACCGGTTAAAGGAAATGAATCCGAACGTGGGACATCTTACTCAAACTGGCAGGTGAAGGAAATTATTTCCGGGGGATATGGTCTTGCAACAATCTATTATTGTGATGTCGACCCTGATTTTGACGACGGCTTCAGGAACGGAGTACATTCACTTTTCGGGCAGGCTCCGGATCAGTCATCATGGGGCAGCGTTGCAGCATGGGCATGGGGTTTGTCACGAGCGCTCGATTATCTGCAGACCGTTCCGGAGGCCGATGCCAAAAAGGTTGCGGTCTTCGGCCATTCGAGGCTGGGAAAGGCAGCTCTTTGGGCTGGAGCCACCGACAAGAGATTTGCTATGGTGATATCGAACAATTCCGGATGTGGCGGCGCTGCTTTATCAAAAAGAATCTACGGCGAAACTGTCGGAAGCATTAACAGGGCTTTCCCTCACTGGTTCTGTGAAAACTTTAACAAATACAATGAGAATGAAGCTGCCCTGCCTTTTGATCAGCATGAGCTTCTTGCACTTATCGCTCCCCGGCCCCTCTACGTTGCCAGTGCACAGGACGATCAATGGGCTGATCCGAAAGGTGAATTCCTGTCATGCGTTGCAGCATCACCTGTTTATGAGCTTCTGGGTAAAGAAGGAATTCCGGCGAAAGAGATGCCGTCTGTAAATTCACCTGTTGTGGGGTCGATCGGCTACCACATCCGCACAGGAGGCCATGATGTTACACTTTATGACTGGCAGCAGTATATAAAGTTTGCAGATAAATATCTGAAGAATTAGATCGAGAGTTACCCTGAGATCGGGGATGAAATAACGCAATATGAAAAGAAGAGATTTTATTAAAACCACTGCCGCCGGTGGAGCGTTCGCAGTTGTTGGCCACGCGATATTCGATAGTCTTCCGCAATCGGATAAGCCTGGCTGGGCTACAGGGCCCCTGAGATGGGCACAACTCGCTTTTGTGGAGGATGACCCCGGCAGATGTGACCCTGATTTCTGGCTTGACTATTTTAAAAAGATCCATGTGGAAGGAGCACTCCTCAGTGCAGGGGGGGTTGTTGCATTCTACCCGACTGAGATTCCCCTGCATCACCGCAGCGACTACCTCGGGAACTCAGACCTTCTGGGTTACATGATCCAGGGATGCCATAAGCAAAATATCACGGTCTGTGTCAGAACAGATCCGCATGCAGCAAGGCAGAATGTATATGATGCACATCCTGACTGGATTGCAGTAACAACTGACGGACAGAAACGCCGGCATTGGGCAAACCCTGAGCTCTGGGTGACCTGCGCCCTGGGTCCTTATAATTTTGACTTCATGACAGAGGTTCACAAAGAAATTATGAGTAAATACATGCCGGAGGGAATATTTTCCAACAGGTGGGCAGGTTCGGGCACCTGTTATTGTGAACATTGCCGTAAGAATTTCAGGGATTACTCAGGAGGGATGGAACTGCCTGCAGACATCGGCCAGGCGAATCCTGGTCAGGCAAATGTTGCAGCAAAATACAGGGAATGGAACATTGCTAGGTTGAAAGAGCTCTGGTTTTTATGGGATGCTGAAATAAGAAGGATAAAACCCACGGCAAGATTTATTCCCAACGGCTTTCCTGACAGGAAGATCATTGGCCAGTACTCAGATATTTTCTTTGTTGACCGCCAGGGTAGATCCAGCGTTATACCTCCATGGACAAGCGGCAGAGGCGCAAAGGAACTGAGAGCGGGCGGAATGGGAGTAAAACCCCTTATACATATTTTCAGTGTCGGCCTTGAAGCTGCTCCACGCTGGAAAGACTCTGTGAATACAGATGCCGAGCTCAAGATCTGGGCGGCTGATGGTATTGCCAATGGCATGCTTCCATGTTTTGTAAAGTTCAACGCGAAACCGATCGATAAGAGGTGGTTCAAGACCATGGAGAATGTTTACGAAGGCCATTTCAAAAGTGCACGTTACCTGCGGAATACTGCACCTATGGCCAGGGTAGCGGTAGTTTTGCAGGAACAAAACCTGCCAATTATAAATTCACAGTCAAACCCGTGGCAGCGCGACAGTGAAGCTCATTTGAACGGAATGTATCATGCGCTTATTGAAGGGCATGTGCCATTTGAAATGATCAATGCCGACGTGCTTGATGATGATCACCTGAAGCCTTTCAAACTGTTGATTCTCCCGAATACCAGACACTTATCAGATGAGCAATGTGATCAGATAAAGAGATTTGTGGACAAAGGAGGAAGCCTGCTTGCCACTTTTGAGACTTCATTGTATGATGAGAAGTGTGCTCAGCGCAAGAATTTCGGGCTTGCTGACCTGTTCGGCGTTTCATTCGACGGCAGTGTTGAAGGGCCTATGCAGAACAGTTATCTTCGCCTCAGGGAAGATCCTTCAACAAAGAAATT
>JBLNAO010000303.1:0-5301 GCA_050259395.1 Chloroflexota bacterium | reverse complement strand
TTGCGCCCCTGTTTTTCAGGGAGAGATGCAGGAGTGGTTTAACTGGCACGCCTGGAAAGCGTGTGTACCTCAAAAGGGTACCGGGGGTTCGAATCCCCCTCTCTCCGCAACACCAATTGCTCCCGTAGCGCCAGCTACGGGATTTTTGTTTTCAACCGTCCGAGCCATGCTCGCATGAGCGAAGGAAGGTTGAAAACAAAAACGATATGAGCGCAGCTCATATCGGAGCAATTGGTGTTGCAGGTTCCTCCCCCGGGGATCACCGACGAGCGAAGCGAGGAGGTAATCCCCTAAAAGAACATGGCATGGGTTCTCCTCTGTAATTGTAAATAAGGCATGCCTTGTCTCTGCAATATTTGCCGGCCCCTCTTCCTGCCGACACTGAATTCATGCCGGATCGGCCTCTCTCCCTGAATCCCTCTCCCCCGGGGTGGGAGAGGGACAATTGAGGATATTATTAATTTACAGCTATTTATCCCAAAAGTCCGTTAACGCATAATATATGCAACGCCTAAACAGACGAACCTTTCACGGCATAACAGGAAATTTTGATTCAGCATACCACTCAGGTCTGCGCCTGCCCGTATCTCTAAAGAAAAGTAGTTATTCTTTTCATCCGGGAAATCCAACCTCACACCTGCCATCATTCCTGCTGCAACTTTTCCTGAAGACCCAAGTATTGGTATCCGGATATCAGGCCCAAGCAATATGTTCAGTATTTCCTCTGATCCGGATGAGAACTTACCCAGGACAGCCAGCCTTAATGATGAAGACAGTGGAGCAGCCGTTTTGGAAAGGGATCTATATGGCGCTGATGAAGTCCACTCAAATATGCTTATGTCACCTCGGCGTTTGGCATAATAATAACCCAGTTCAGGCTGTATTGAAAAATGACCCTTGCGTTTGAAGTCCGGGAAAACGCCGATGTTGAATCCAAATTTGGAAGGATCAAAACCCTCGGGAGATACCCGGTAAGAATGAGGTCCGCCACCTTCAAGCTCAAGCATGGAAAAAAAGCCACCAAACCTGATTCCAAAATGAGTGTCTTTTTTCAGCATTGAATCACTTTCTCCCTGGCTGAAAACCGGAAGTGCGATCAGAAGGAAGAGGACTATGAAAATATAACTGCGCAAGTAGGTCAGGGCTTACTCAATGCTAATTTAAGTTATCTTTTTTATAATAAAAAATACTGTTACGATATCTCCCCTGCAAGCGATTTCTTCAGATTCGCGATCACATCATCGTTGGAGGAATATCTTCCCAGAAGGTACATCAGCTTAGTGACTGATGCTTCGGAGGTGATGTCCTTGCCGCCTATCACACCGCAGGCAAGCATTAGCCTGCTGGTTTCATAAAGGCCCATTTCCACACTTCCGCCATGACACTGGGTTACATTATATATAATACCACCCCCATCGATGAATTCCTTCAGATCATTGATAAACCATTCGTATGTCGGTGCATTTCCCGAGCCATAGGTTTCTATGATAAGTCCCCTCATCCCCTGGGTCCCGAGAATGGCCTTTACAAATTTCCTGTTCATCCCGGGGAAAAGCTTCATTATACCCACATTGGTGTCGAATTGCTTAAAGACGTTTAGTCCTTCATTTCCACGCGGATACCTGATCAGGTCCCTTGAGTATTTAAGATGAAGTCCCGCTTCTGCAAGTGGAAGGTAATTGGGAGAATCGAAAGCATCGAAATGCTCCGCGTTCAGCTTTGTTGTACGGTTTCCCCTTGTGAGCTTATTATCGAAGTAAATGCAGACTTCGGGGACAGCCGGTTTGTCACTCTCCATTGCAGCTGCAATCTCGATGGCGGTGATAAGGTTTTCTCTTCCGTCTGTCCGGAGTAAGCCTATCGGCAGCTGCGAACCGGTAAATATCACAGGTTTTGAAAGATTTCCGAGCATGAAACTCAGGGCAGATGCGGAATAAGCCATTGTGTCGGTGCCGTGGAGGATGACGAACCCGTCGAAATCACTGTAGCTGTTCTCAATTATCTCAGCCATTCTTACCCAAACATCGGGGTCGATGTTCGATGAATCCTTAACAGGGTCGAATGAAACGGAATGGATATCGTATCCAAGTCTGCGGAGTTCGGGAACATGATCGGTGACGTGTCTGAAGTCTATCGGAATCAACGATCCTGATTCCGGATCATGAACCATCCCAATGGTTCCTCCTGTGTATATTATTAGGATAGAAATATCCTGATTGCTTTTCATTCCTTAAGGTTGAAGAGTTCGTAGGACGATGAATATGTTGCTGCGGCAACATTTTCCTCGGTCATCCCTGTAATATCTGCAATTTTTTTATTTACGATGCAAATATACGAACTCTCATTCCTTTTTCCTCTATACGGAACAGGTGCAAGATATGGAGAATCTGTTTCAAGTATTAAATTTCTTGTGCCGGCTGCCCTGACAATGTCACCAAGTCCTGAATTTTTAAATGTTACAATCCCGCCTATTCCGAGATAGAAACCCAGCTCCAACGCCTTTTCCATTTCCTGCAGTCCTCCCGTGAATGCATGAAGAACCCCTTTCAGTCCTGTCCCTCTGAATTCATCAAGAACAGAAAAGACCTCTGCAAAAGAATCCCTGGCATGAACAACAACAGGAAGATTTTTTTCAAGAGCGAAGGAGATCTGCTTTCTGAATGCCTTGATCTGCTCTTTTATGAAGCTTTTATCCCAATAAAGATCGATCCCGATTTCACCGATGGCGATATACCTGTGTTCATAAAAAAGTCTTTCGAGACTTTCGAGCTGTTGTTCAAAATCCTCTTTTACCGAAGTGGGGTGTAACCCGATCATTGACAAGCAGATGCCGGGATATTTTTTTTCAACTGATAGCATCTGGTCAACGGAGTGAACATCGATGTTCGGCATCAGTAACCGGGTCACTCCGCTGTCCAAAGCCCGTTTCACCGCTTCATCCCGGTCATTGTCAAATTCCGGAAGATAAAGATGTGTATGTGTATCTATCAGTTGCATTAAACCACGCCCTGGGCGATCATTGCATTGGCAACCTTTACGAAGCCTCCGATGTTCGCTCCATCGACATAATTTATAAAGCCGTCAGGTTTCTTACCGTACTGAACACAGGTTTTATGGATGTTCTGCATTATTGTGTGAAGCCGCGCGTCCACCTCTTCACGCGACCAGGGTAGTCTCATGGAATTCTGGGTCATTTCAAGCCCTGAGGTCGCAACACCGCCTGCATTGGAAGCTTTCCCGGGTGCAAACAGTATTTTCGATTTGAGGAATACCTCCACAGCCTCTGGCGTCGATGGCATATTTGCACCTTCCGCGACACAGATACATCCATTTTTCACAAGGGTTTTTGCCTCTTCCTCATTTATCTCATTCTGTGTGGCATTCGGCATTGCAATATCGCATTTAATGATCCATGGCCTCTGGCAATCGAAATATTCAACACTGTATTTATCAGCGTACTCTTTAATCCTTCCTCTTCTTACATTCTTCAGGTCCATTATAAAGTTCAGCTTTTCGGCATCAAATCCCCTGGGATCGTAAATGAAACCGTTCGAATCTGAAAGAGTGACCACCTTGCCGCCAAGCTGTGTTACTTTTTCACAAGCATACTGTGCAACATTACCTGATCCTGAAATGGATACTGTTTTACCTTTGAATCCTTCCCCGCGTGTTGCGAGCATCTCTTCGGCAAAGTATGTTACACCATAGCCTGTTGCTTCAGGACGAATGAGAGAACCGCCCCATTCGATACCCTTGCCTGTAAGTACACCGGTGAATTCATTTTTCAGCCTCTTGTACTGTCCAAAGAGGTAACCGATCTCACGACCTCCAACGCCGATATCTCCTGCCGGTACGTCCGTATCCGGACCAATATGCCTGAAAAGCTCGGTCATGAAGCTCTGGCAGAAACGCATAACCTCATTATCGGATTTCCCCTTAGGATCGAAGTCGGATCCTCCCTTGCCACCGCCCATCGGAAGCGTTGTGAGGCTGTTCTTGAGCACCTGCTCAAAAGCCAGGAACTTGAGGATACCGAGGTTAACAGTCGGATGAAGCCTTAAGCCGCCTTTGTAAGGCCCGATGGCACTGTTCATCTCTATCCTGAACCCACGGTTTATCTGTATCTCGCCTTTATCATCAAGCCATGGCACCCTGAAGATGATCGTTCTTTCAGGTTCAGCCATTCTTTCGAGGATTTTGGCATGCTTGTATTTCGGATTTTCTTCTATAAATGGAATTAATGATTCAGCAACTTCCTGAACTGCCTGGTGAAACTCATTTTCGCCAGGATTCCTGGCTTTGATCATAGTCATGAAATTCTTTACTCTGGGATCCATAGGATAAGTTTTTAGGAAAATATGAAGCACTAAAATATAAAAAATCAAAGAATGATATAGAAAACTTGAAAAAATTAAGGAGATCAGACAATACGATAAACGTTTCCGGGGAAACATTTGACTATTCCTTTAAATTCCATCTGCAGAAGGACGGAAGAAAGCTTAAACACGGGTATTTCGAGGGTCCGGCAAATACTGTCGATTGTGGGTTCTCCATCCTTCATTATAAGCTCGAAAACAGCTTTCTCTGTATCATCCATCTCCGAGAATAAAGTTTTCTGAACCGGTTGCTTTGTTTTTTCAGGTGTCCAGTTAAGATAAGTATCTATGTCTCCTGAGTTTTCTATGAGTGAAGCCTTGTTGCCCTTTATCAGCGCATTGCATCCCAGCGACCATTGGTCTTCCGGCCGGCCGGGTACCGCGAAGACATCCCTGTTGTAAGAATTGGCGATATCGGCTGTTATCAGGGCTCCTCCTTTTATTCCGGATTCAACTACAACCGTTGCATCGGAGAGCCCGGCTATAATCCTGTTTCTTTTAAGGAAGTTGTTTCTTTCGGGAAGTGCATCTGAAATGAAGTCGGTAATCAGGCCTCCGTTAGCCAGCATGTTCCTGGCAACAGACTCATGCACTGAAGGGTATATGGTATTCAATCCATGTGCCAGGACCCCAATGGTTGTCAGGTTATGATAGAGAGCTGCTTTATGGCATGCAACATCGATGCCGTAAGCAAGACCGCTGACGATTACAAGGTCGGGATGACCGGCTGCGAGATCGCCGATTAGCCTTTCACACATTTCTTTTCCACGCGATGTGGCATTCCTTGTGCCGACCATGCTCAGTATCTTCATCGCGTTGAGATCGCAGCTTCCCCTGAAAAAGAACACGACAGGAGAATCCTCACACTGCCTTAGCCTGAAAGGATAATCGCCGTCGAGATAGAAAAATGTTTTTATGCCATGCT
>JBLNAO010000302.1:0-10027 GCA_050259395.1 Chloroflexota bacterium | reverse complement strand
GGGATGAATTTCTCACCTGCCGTGATCCCTACGCTTGCAAGAAACAGCACTATGCCTATTTCACGTAGCATCAGGTTCGCACTGGGAGTAGTGTATGAAACAAGCGAGAATTTGTGACCGTACCTGCTTAGCAGTATTGCAACAATAAGAGGACCGCCTGCCAGCCCAAGAGACAACGGCCTGATGATACCGGGAATATGAATGGGAACACTGCCCAGCAGGACCCCTGCAAGAATACCGATAAAGATCGGCACCAGGTTGGGCTCGTCGAGCCTCCTGACAGAATTGCCAAGTTCTCCGGCAGCATTGGCAATTGACAATTCATCACCGACTATTGTAAGCTTATCACCCATCTGAAGTCTCAGATCCGGTGATGCTACCAGCTCGATTCCCGATCTGAGTATCCTGGTGATATTAACGTTGTATTTTGTCCTGATCTTAAGATCAGACAGCTCTTTTCCACTCACCTTCTTGTTTGTAACTATCACCTGCCTCACTGTAATCGGACCTGAAACTGTAGAGATGTCAGTCTTGCTTTTTTGCCCGATCAGGCTGAGCACTTCATCGATAAATTTCTTCTGGGTTACAACAAGAACCGTGTCGTTTTCATGCAGGATTGTATCAGATGAGGCAAGCATAATCTTTCCATTGCGCAACACTCTTGAAATGACGAACTCGTACCTGATCATACCCGTCACCTCGCGGATTGTTTTACCCTGCACCTGCCTGTTTTTAACCAGTATGCTTATCTTTTCGGGAATCATTACAGCAGGATGCTGATGCTGCGTGAAAAGCTTCATTTCCTCGCCAACATCAACCCTGAATAGTCTCCTCATAAGGAACATAGTGAGGATGATGCCCAGCACACCGAAAGGATATGCGACAGCATAACCCAGGCCGATTTCCGGGACGGGATTATTGCCTGCGGTGTGTGCAAGAGCCTGCTGTGCCGCTCCGAGACCCGGAGTATTTGTGACTGCTCCCGACATTACACCGACAAGCATAGGCATGGAAATACCGGTTATGTAATGCAGGGCTATTGTGGTTGCAGCACCAATGCCTACAATGGTGAGAGCAAGAATATTCAGGGATATACCCCCTTTTTTGAATGAGGCGAAGAAACCGGGACCAACCTGCAGCCCAATTGAAAAAACGAATAGGATCAACCCGAAATCCTTCACAAACTCAACAACTATATGGTTTGCCTTTAATCCGAAATGACCTGCGGCGATTCCTGCGAACAGGACGAAGGTTATGCCGAGCGATATTTTGTAAACTTTTATTCTCCCCAGCCATACACCGGCAACGATTATTATACTGTATACCAGGATGGTATGAGCTACAGTTTCACCAAAAATCAAATCGTTAAGCCAGTTCATTCCTGAGGAATTGATGATCAAAAATAGGGAAAAGTTTGGAAATTAGGTTTCTAGTCTCCTCACTACGGCCTCCATTTATTCCTGTATTCCTTTAAACACAAAGGTTGCAGAGTTGCCTGTGCTTATTGCCATCCAACGCAAAAAGCGCAAAGATTTTACCCATGAACATAAAACCTTTCATATTGTTGGATTGATAGGCATTGATGAATATCATTAAAACTGTTGATAAAAGTCAATAATACTATAAACAAAGCAAAAGCAGGAATCAGAGAAATGAAAAAGTCATTGATAATAACAGGAATCATTGTTGTGGTATCGCTATTGTCGCTTGCCGTGTTTGTCCGGCTTACCGACAAAGACAAGGTAATGGATTATGCCGAAGTTCAGCAAGGTTTTTTTGAGATTCATATTGAAGCAACCGGTGAGCTTGTCGCAGAGAATTCTGTTGACATAATGGGACCAAACATCGTCGGGAACAGGAGATTCAGGGCTGCACCCATAAGAATAATCGACATGGTGCCCGAAGGGACCGTTGTGAAAACCGGAGATTTTGTCGCCGAACTTGACAGGTCTTCCTATTCGAACTCGCTGAAGGATGAGCAGGACGAATTGAGAACTGAGCAGACAGATTATGAATCAAAAGTTCTCGACAGCGCTGTTGTTCTCAGCCAGCTGAGGGATGATATCCGGAACCAGGAGTATGTTTCATCAGAAGCGGAGATTACACTTGCGCAGTCAAAATTTGAACCTCCGGCCACACAAAGACAGGCTGAAATTAATTTGGATAAAGCCCTCAGGGCAAATGAACAGAAAAAGAAACAGTATCAGCTTAAGCGGGCCCAGGTAAGGGCCGAGCTTATAAATCTTAAAACAAAGGTCAATCTTCAGCAGAGAGTTGTCGATGATCTTAATTCTGTCCTGGCTTCATTCACCGTAAAAGCACCTGCCGAAGGCATGGTTATCTACAAAAAAGACAGGCTCGGACAAAAAATAAAGGCTGGAACGAACATAAATCCATTTGACCCCGTTGTTGCAACACTGCCGGACATGTCGTCGATGCTTTCAAAAGTCTATATAAGTGAGATAGACATTAATAAGGTTACTCCCGGGCTGCCTGTTGAAATCAAAATTGATGCTTTTCCCGATCAAAACTTCAGAGGGAAAATTTCAAAAATCGCAAACATAGGCGAGCAGCTTCCAAATTCTGATACAAGAGTCTTCGAGGTTCTTG
Source organism: Chloroflexota bacterium (assembly GCA_050259395.1). Lineage (GTDB taxonomy): Bacteria > Bacteroidota > Bacteroidia > Bacteroidales > VadinHA17 > LD21. The sequence goes on along the minus strand of JBLNAO010000302.1, from coordinate 7,417 downwards.
CCAAAGTGGATGAATTTGAACCATCACTTCGTCCATCGATGACCACAAACAACAGGGTTATTGTTAAAACATACAACGACGTATTGTTCGTTCCAAATGAAAGCGTTCATGCAGGCATTGACAGTGTACCCTACGTTTATACAAAAGACGGGAAAAAGCAGATAGTCGTTCTCGGTGAATCGAATGACAGGAGCATAATAGTTGAAAGGGGACTGGCAGCAGGGACACCTGTGTGGCTGAGCGTTCCTGAAAACCCTGAAAAGTTCACTCTGGCAGGACAGGACCTTATTCCTGTAATTCGTGAAAAGGAAAAAGAACTGGCCAGGCTCGAGGAAGAACGCATCATAAAATACAGGAAAGACGAATTAAGTGCAACTGAGCCGGAGCCGGCTTCAGGCATGGGCTCGCGCAATACCGGAAACTAGGCTTGTCACAGCTGAGTGCACAAAACTGTGCAAGCTATTAGCTTAAAGGTACCTCAATATCCTGATGTGCCTTTTTTCTGCTTTGAATCTTCCATACCACCTGCATAAGGGGTACATCACAATCACCACTCCGAGCCAGATAAGGTATACTCCGGTCAGCGAAATTCCGCCACCGGTATCGGGACGACCGTTTTTAAATGCTCCGAAGACCATATCATTTTTCCCGTAACCCTGGATGAAGAGCATTACAAACATCAGTGCATGGATAAGGTACAGGTGCACTACGAAATAGAAAAATGGCACTTTCCCATAGGCTTCAGAGAGTGAAGAAAATTTGCCCTGCAAACCTTCCGAAATCCGGAGAGTAATCAACGTTAGCCCAACGAAGAGCAGCGTGAAGAGGAGTGAGGGCGGATATTTCGTTACATTGATGAATGAGAGGAACGTGAACCAACACGATTTCTGATCCGACCATATTGCAGGATCCCCGTAAATATTTGTAAACCGGAGTACTACAAACAGGAACAATGCTGAAGTTCCGGACCACAAAAGAAATTTTTTTCTTTTTTCAAATGTCAGCTCAAACACTTCACCGAAGCCAAAACCCAGAAGCATTATGCCCAGCCAGGGAATCACCGGGTATGCAGTGAATATTGAGAAAACGTCAGAAAATTGAATCATGTTCGGCCTGAATAAGGCGGAGAAGAGTAACGCTGAAGCCTTGCTCACAGGCATTTCTCCAACCTGCAGCATATTATGCGATAAGATTATTATAAGTCCCAGTGTGCCGACAGTCCTCGATCCAAGGCTCAACAATAATGAAAGTATGATGAAGCTGAAGCCTATCGCACCTATGACTTCCAGGATGAGGAGCCTGAAACGGATATCAAACCATAACGCAAAATTAATGAGGGTAAATTCGAGCAGCACAAGCCAGAGCCCCCGGGTCAGGAGAAATTTCCTGCTTTCTGAAATATTGCCTGTACGCCTGATGGAAATATAAGCCGAGGCGCCGGCAAGAAACACAAATGCCGGTGCACAAAGATGGGTTATCCATCGTGTAAAGAATAGTGCAGTTGTGGTTTTTGTGAGATCTGTGGGGCTCACCGTCATGGCTGTGGTGTGCCAGAACTCCCTCACATGGTCAAGCGCCATGATCACCATCACCAACCCCCTTGTAATATCTATGCTCCTTATCCTGTTCATCTTTTGGATTCTCCGGGTTCGGTCGGGGATCTTCGCTCCGCTACGACTTTATCATTTATTTCATCACAGCCTTCCTATTCTTCACATCGATCCTTCCCCCCTTGCCGTTTATAATACTTTTAACATAGCTTTCCTTGTTTCCGTTCAGCCAGAAGATGATTTTGTTGTGAATTTTTTCTTCCAGTTGTGCAGGTACTTCAATGGCATTATCGACAATTACAGGTGCATCGTAAAAAACATTGTAGATCCCTAAACCCCATGCTTCATGGTCTTTCACATTGTCAGCAACCTTGTAAGCTGCATATCCGTATGTTCCGTCATGCTTCCATGCGTCAACTGTCGGAGGATCGTATGGCATCTCGCACTGGTAAAAATAAACCCTGCCGCGTTCTCCGTTCCATAATGTCTGGTATTCCTGGTGGTGCTCGTTGAAAAGACCGTAGATCGTTACATCGTCACCATTCACTACAAGCCCGTTTGCCGACCTGTTCTTTTCCCAGCCGACACCTGTCCCATGGTCCGCCCTCCAGATCCAGGTGTGATCCACGTAAACGTTATTGCTGTTAATCACCATGTTCTTCACGGCCGATCCCTCCCATGGTCCGCCGACCCTGAAGAAAACGTCATACAGGAAAGACGGATTTGCTGAGTGTGATTTTTCGGATCCCGGTTCGCCTATGACCATTAGTGATTCTGACTTCACCGGACCTGCATCGATGGTTAAACCGGCGATTGTGAGACCGTCAACATCGGCTGTCTCGATTGCGGGAGTACCCTTAACCGGGACCAGCGACGGCATTCCAATGCCATAAATGATCGTTCCGGGTCGTGTTATCTTAAGACTTTCATCGAGCCTGTAAATGCCAGGCGTCAGAAGAATATTCTTGCCTGCTTTCAAAGCATTGTTAAGGGTGGACGAATTATCTCTTGAGGCATCGGCTACATAGAAATCCTTAAGTGAAACAGTTTTTGATTTGCTTTTTCCTTCCCAGCTTATACCTGATGAATTCTCTTTCAGACCAGGAACAACCAGACCGTAGCTGTTTTTAAGATATGCAAGGAAAGGCTTTTCCCTTATCCGCGGAGTATTCCCGATCACTGTATAGGAATTTGCAGGCCAGTCTGCCACAGGTGCGCCATGGACTCCGACGAACATCATGTTCCAGTTGCCTCCGACCCATTTCCCAATAACGCTGTTTCTTGTGAACCATTGCTGCTGAGGGCCGGAAGTGATGACCCCGTCAACCTTTGAATCCGAGAGCCATCCTCCGCTGGCGTACCCTTTGTCGAAAAGCTGAAGGTTACCTTTCACATGAACCCTCCTCATCGGCGCAGCCTGCGAAACACCCCACACGTTTACAGAATCCGATGGGATGATCGTAAGGTTTTCAACGCCTCTCCAGAAATTTGTGAGTACACTGTTGCCGTGAGTGGTGTTAGACCTCACTGCACCGGTTATCACAACATCATCCGGCGAGCTTCCCAGTCCTGCCACAGTGATATAGTAATCAATCTTAATATCAAGGTTGTACTTTCCCGGCTTGAAAAGAAGCGCGTACCTGTTGCGGCTGAATTCGGTCCGCCTTCCGGACTGCCTTTTGAAAATGGTGTCAACTACAGCCTGAATGGCATTCATCTCCATTGACGGATCGAAGACGAACACATTCTGGCCCAACTCACCTTTGTAGCGGCTTTCATTGTTGATCTGTGCCTGACAGGTGGCTGCAAAAGAAAGAAACATCAGACTGAAAAAGATAGCTGATTTCATGATATTATTTATTTATAACTTGCAAAATCCTATTAAACGCAAAGAGCGCAGTTATGCCACTCACAAAGGCCTTACTGAGCCTGCCCCGACATGCCCGAGCATCGTCGGGGGAGATTCAGAGGGAGAGGTCTGATTATTCCAATATATTCCTCATGTACTCGATGCACTTCGTCACCTCTTTCACAGGATCGGAACCTTCCGGGATGTTGTACTCCAGCTCGAGATCGACATTGATGGGCCATTTCATCTTCTTTATCAGCAGAAGCACATCCTTAATCGGAGTTTCACCTTCACCGAAAGGCCTGTTCTCGTTTGGTTTTGCATTCTTCGGTCCTGTTTTGTCCTTGACGTGGATGCTTGGGATGACAGTATGATATTTTTCGATAACCTCGTTCGGATGCTTTCCCGTCGATCCATAGTAATGCCCGATATCGAGGTTGAGCCTGTTCGTCTTGTTATACCCGAGGTATTTATCGATGTCGAAGCCCGGCATTCCGAACTGCCCGTGAGTATGATAAATGGCAAGGCTGTTGTGTTTTTCGGCAAATTTTCCAAGACGCTGTGCAGCTTCATCGGTGAATTCATCGGTGATGCCATAAGCTCCAAGAGCTTTTGCGGCATTGTAAGCATAATCGATCTCTTCATCCGACCAGGAAGAGGGAACGAATTTGGCAATGTGAATATCTACACCGGCCTTGTTATACATCTTTCTGATATCTGCATATTTGGAAATAGGCAGCGACAGGCGCCATTTCTTCTGCTCTTCCCTGAGGCTCTGTGCTGCTTTCGCCCTGTCTGCCTTTTCCTGTTCGGACATGTTAGCGCCCGGACGGCCTGCTCCCCCGCGTGCCTGAGGAATACCAAGTCCTTCCTCGAGCACGCTGCGCATCTCGAGTGAATTCACGTTTGACTGCAGGACATACGAAAGGGTCTCCTCCAGGGAATGGGGAATGCTTCGGTAGCAATAAGTTGTAAGTCCAAGCTGAACACCGCCAACTCTGGAATTCGGTTTTTTCATATCAGAACGTATTGCAAAAGAGTTGAAAGGCACTGCTGCAACTGCAGCTGCAGCGGCAGTTGTTCCGAGGAATCTGCGCCGCGACATGGTTTGATTTTTCATTAGCAGGTTATTGGTTAAGTACGAATCTTATAAAAATACAGCATTTCTTTGAACTGAACAACATTACCCTGATTGCTGTTATACACATTCGGACTTAATGAAGTAAAACCATGAGAAACACTGCATTAATTACCGGCTCATCAAACGGCATAGGTTTTGAACTCGCGGGGATCCACGCAGCCAAGGGCGGAGATCTGGTACTTGTTGCCCGGAATCTGAACAGGCTTGAAAAACTTAAGGACGACCTTGAAAAGAAACATCATGTCAATATTTACCTCATCAAAAAAGACCTGTCTTTGCCGGGAGCTGCACGGGAACTTTATGATGAAGTCAGGCATAACCGGATTGTAGTCGAGTACCTTATAAATAATGCAGGTTTTGGAGACTTTGGTTTTTTTGCCGAAAGCGACTGGACGAAGCAGGAACAGATGATCAACCTTAACATAATGTCGCTTACTTATCTCACATGGCTGTTCCTCCCCGACATGATTATAAGGAAACGCGGGAAAATAATGAACGTGGCCTCGACTGCTGCTTTTTCACCCGGACCTACAATGGCTGTATATTTTGCCACCAAGGCTTACGTGCTCAGTTTTTCCCTGGCAATAGACAATGAAGTCAGGGAGCACGGTATAACGATAACATCACTTTGTCCCGGACCGACAAAAAGCGGCTTCAGCGACGCAGCTTCACTTAAGGGGAGCAGGCTGTTCGAAAACCCTAAAATTCCTACGGCTCGCGAAGTCGCCGAATATGGGTATTATTCAATGATAAGCGGAAAAACAGTGGCAATACACGGACTTCGAAACAAGATCATAGCCCATTCCTCCAGAATAGCGCCTCAATCGCTGGTCGTCAAGGCCGCACGAAAAATCCAGGAAAAGAAATATTGATGGAATTTAACCTGTCTTACCGGAGGAACAACCTCGGCATCTCCTCATCGCCGTACCTTCTTCAGCATTCTCAGAATCCTGTGTGGTGGCAGGAGTGGAGCGGTGACGTGATAAAATATGCACTTGAGATAAACAGGCCTCTATTTGTTTCAGTCGGTTATGCCACATGCCACTGGTGCCATGTAATGGCTTCCGAAGCGTTTTCAGACGAGGAAACAGCAGATTTTTTGAACGAAAACTTCATTAATATCAAAGTAGACCGGGAACAAAGGCCTGATATCGACCAGTTTCTGATGGATTTCATAACACGTCAGACAGGCAGCGGGGGATGGCCTCTGAATGTCTTTCTTACACCTTCACTTCGTCCCGTTTATGCACTTACCTATGCTCCTGCCAAAAAGACATCCTCTTTCGAATCGTTTTTGTCTGTTGCAAAGAAAATTATTGCATTCTATGGCGAAAATAAGGACAATATCCGTGAATTCAAGGCACTTACGACCAAGCCTGAGGCAGTAGGTGAGAACTCAGTCGTGCGTGTGCTATCCGATTATTACGATCCTGAAAACGGGGGGTTCGGCACTAATCATAAATTTCCGCCTCATTCAACCCTGCTTTACCTGCTTTACCAGCTTGGCATTGAAGAAAGCCCGTCGATACGGACAATCTGTACCAAAACACTTGATGCAATCATGCACAGGGGACTCAATGACCACCTGCAGGGTGGAATATTCCGGTATTGTGTTGATCCGGAATGGACAATTCCCCATTTTGAGAAGATGCTTTACGACCAGGCAATGGCTTTATGGGTCTTTTCCCTGGCTTACAGGGTAACAGGGAATGGCGCATACAAGCAGATGTCCGAAAAAATTCTGAGATGCATCAATGAGAGCTTTTTCAGGAACGGATTGTACATCTCTGCCCATGATGCCGATACGGAGCACCTGGAGGGAATTACTTATTTATGGCGTTATGAACAGCTCGAGGAAGCCCTCACTCCGGATGAACTTAAGCAATTCACAGAAGTGTACGCTATCACTCCTGCAGGTAACTTCAGGGGAGGCAATCACCTTGTAAGAATGAACGACAAACCCCTCGATGCGATTGAGGAGAAGTTGCTGGATCTGAGGCGCAAACGGAAGCAGCCTTCTAGCGATGACAAGATCCTGTCGGGACTCAATGCTCTTACGGCTGCAGCAATGATCCAGGCTGCAAGGCACCTCGACATTCCCTTGATGGAAGGTCACGCTTCCAGGCTTGTGAACAGTATTAAAAACACTTTCTGGAGAGGCAGTTATCTTGGACATTCCATGTTCAACAACATCGTCCAGGAGCAGCCGTTCCTCTTCGACGCTGCCGCTCTTCTCTTTGCAGTGACTCTGCTTTATGAGACCGATGAGAGCTGGGGAATCTTCATGGATGACCTTGAGCGATACGTTGTTTCATTCCGCAGCAATGACAGATGGATTGAATCCAAGGCATCTGACTTTCCTCCGGTTAATGCATCATGGTTCGATCATCCTGTTCCTTCGAGCGTCAGCCTTGCAGAAGCCGCACTTACACGCTATAACCTTCTCAGGGAGAAAGAAGTTGAACAACGTGAATATCTTCAGCCTTTTCAATCTGATTTCTACAATCTCGATGTAATGGTAAGAAACGGATTGTTTCATGTGTATACTTCGGCTGATGTTCTTGACTGGAGCAAGCTTCCTGTAAATTCAATACAAACAAGGGGCGCTCATGAGCAGGATTGCTATATGGGTGTCTGCCGACCACTTGACCTTCATGGAAAAGCATGAAAGGATCCTCTTCTTCGACGGAGTATGCAATCTTTGCAACGGCCTTGTCAGGTTCGTAATCAAGCACGACCGGCACATTAGAATTAAGTTTGCTCCGCTTCAGTCTGATATAGCCGGAAAAATTCTCACAGAATACGATGTCATAAAGACAGATAGTGTGATATATCTTTCGGGAGACAGGATTTTCTACAGGTCAGAAGCAATCCTTC
>JBLNAO010000301.1:0-3889 GCA_050259395.1 Chloroflexota bacterium | reverse complement strand
GGAATCACAATCGTAGCCATGCTTCCCACCGGAATTCTCACTTTCAGATCCATGCCGCTGCCTGATATTTTCCAAGAAGTTGAAATCGTACCCTGAACACTGGTGCAGGTTGTCTCGGCCGAAGTGATGTCACCTGCGGGCTGCGGAGCGATTACAATATGCTCGTATGCCTTTGACGATTCATCCTGTCTGATGCCTCCGATACCACTGTAAAACCATTCCATAAGGTGACCCAGCATCATGTGATTATTTGATACTTCAGTCAGTCCTGCCCATGATTCGGTGAGAGAGGTGGCCCCCTTAGACAGCTGATAGCCATATCCGGGAACATCTGTTTTCGAGTTCATGTCGAAGATCAGCTGCGACTGGCCCTCCTGCTCAAGAGCCCTCAGAAGATACCTGTAACCTATGTCGCCTGCTGTCAGCGAATTGCCGTTGGCTTTTATTGAAGTTACCAGGTTTGCGACTACCCTGCTCCTGCAGGAGTCTTCAACCATTCCGAAAAATAAAGGCATCGCAAAGGCTGTCTGGCTTCCCAGCGAATAAATTCCTTTTTCAGGATCGTAGAATTCTGTGTTGAAAGCAGTTTTTATCTGTGCCGCCAGGTCCTTATAATAGATCATATCACCTTCCCTGCCGAGGACTGCCGCCATTTCCGACATAAGCTTCACATCGTAGTAATAAATTGATGTAGCTGTAACTGACCTCGGCGTAAGCTGCGCCTCTCCGGGAAACCTGGGTCCAAGGTCGTACCAGTCACCAAGTCCGTGCCTGAGGATTCCTTCGGGAGCCAGGATATTCAGGTAGCTGATATAATCTATCATCATGGGCCAGGCCTTCTCCACAGCTTCAACATCACCGTACCATTTGTAAAGATCATAGGGAACTATCACACATGCGCTCCCCCATTCCGGTGAGTCGCGAAAGCCGCTTACAAACTCAACAAATTCGGGAGCAATGTCCGGGACAAGGCCGTTATCGAGCTGCGATTCGATCATGTCATCCACGATCTTGCCGTAAAGGTTGTGAATGTCGTAGGCATAGCTCATTGAATTTCCCATCAGGTGTGTCTGTTCTAGCCAGCCGAGCTTTTCACGATGCGGGCAGTCTGTGGCAACGCTGGCAAGGTTGCTCTTTATGGCCCAGTCGATGAGCGTATAAATTTTATTGAAGTGCTCATTCGAACATTTAAATGAACCAGTTTGAGGTGAAGAGTTTCTCGTATGAAGAAGCTTAAGCTCTGAAATAACCGGGAGATTTCCCGGATTAGGCTCTCCTTTGGGAACTGCTCCGGAAACCTGCACATACCTGAACCCGTAATAGGTGAACCGTGGTCTCCATTCTTCAATTCCCTTTCCTGATGTTTTATATGACCAGTAATAAGGATAGCCTGAAGCTTTCTGGTTCGCAAGCGAATCCTTATCCAGAAGTTCAGCCGGCCAGAGCCTGGTTGTTCTTCCTGCTTCACCCTTTATTTTCAGATTTATGATCCCTGAACAATTTTGGCCGAAATCGTAAATAAAAGATGTATCGTTTACACGCGTGATCTTCTCCGGAGCGAACTCCTGCATCACTTTAAGCGGATGTCCGGACTCGGCCCTGAGAGTTCCCGAAGGTCTTTTAACAATGACAGCTTTTTTCCAGTTTCCTGCCATGAGCCCGGGAGATGACCATCCCTCCTGCTCGAGGGAAGCATCATAGTCCTCGCCGCCGTAGATGCTTGTAAATGTCACCGGCGATGGAGATGTCAGCCAGGAATCATCACTGACAATTGCACCGGTAGTGCCGTCATCATAATTAATCACCAGCCTTGCTATCATTTTTGGCTCTCCGTATGCAATCACGAGCTTCCTGTAACGCTCACGGTTAATATTGTAAAATCCGTTGCCGGCAATGACACCTATTGTGTTCTGACCCTTTTTAAGCTGTGATGTGATATCGTATGAATTGTAATAGCATGTCTTGTCATAATCAGTCCAGCCGGGCGCCAGAAAACGGTCATCTGCTTTCCTGCCATTTACATAAAGCTCGTATTGTCCAAGTCCGCTTATAAACAGATAAGCATTCCTTATCTTCTTTGCGGCTGTGAATTCCCTCCTGAAATACGGAATGATGCTTCGCTTTTTGGCTATTTCTCCAAGGTTGTTTCCGCTGCCATGAATACCGGGAACAAGACGGAGTGAATCCGGCATATCCTCATAACCGATCCATGCCGATGAGCCCCAGTCGGCCTCTGTGAAAAGGCCTGTGAGAAATGTTGATGTTTCGCTCCAGTTTGATGGCATCCCATTCTGGTCCCATGTCCTTACTTTCCAGTAATATCTTGTTGCAGGCCTGAAGCTGAATTCGGGGTTCAGACCGAATGAGGAGGCCGAAACAACTTTCCCTGTCGTCCACATGCATTCCGACTCATTTTTAAGCGAAGCAGGATCTTTATCGAGAATTACCTGGTAAGCAGTCTGTGATGCACCCCTGATATCGGAGCTGTTTATCCAGCTTAATGCGGGTGAACCGGAGGTTCCTGCAGGATTGACAAGGTTATTGCATTTAAGATCGCCGACGGTTATGTCGCAGTGCCTGTTGCTGCAGAATTGCAGAAGAATAGCTGCGATTAAGAGTGTATATTTTTTCATGAAGCCTATTTGAGCCATCTGTCAAACCAGGCGAATGCCTCATCCTGCATTGCAGCATCGAACTTGTGCGGACCGGGGTAATAGGAAGCTTTAAAATTCTGAATTGCTCCCGCTTTATTGTATACTTCCGACAGTATGCTTTCCGCCCGCTTCATCTCACGGATTGTGTAAAGCTGATCGTCGCTGTCATTAAGCACCAGGGCGGGCATGGGAACGCGCAATCCGAGAATTTCAGGAAAGTCGAGCTCATTTGGCAGGATGGGAACATAGGTCATCCAGGTGTGGGTGAATGACTTGTTGAGGACAAAATCACGCCAGGTGGTCATGAAACCGACACAAACCGCGCATTTGATCCTGCTGTCGAATCCCCCTGCGAAAACAGTTCTCATTCCTCCGCCGGAGAGTCCGGCACATCCGATACGGCTGCTGTCGACATCATTCCTGGCAGATAATATATCGAGCGCTTTCATGTCCTCAGCCAGGAAGACTCCGGGCCAGGTGGTTCCAGCGCTGAAAAGTGATTTAGCCATTACATGCTCGTGTTCGGCGGCCCATTTGTTGTAAGCTTCAATACTCTTCGGATCTTCGGGATTATTGTCGGTGAGGCCATTCCTCTGGCTTTCCGGCACATCCTGCATCATGACGCGCCTGCTTGCAAAGGGAAAGGCATCAGATACAAGAACCACATAACCCCTCTTTGCGATTTCATTGGCCCATGCCCTACCTTCATAATAATTTTCCTGGTGAGTAACCATTAAGGGGTGCTGCTGGCCGGTGTTTGTGATCTTCCTGGTGCCAAAATATTTATTCCCTCCGTGATCGTGAAATGCAAGTATTGCCGGCAACTTTCCTTTTGCATTTTCAGGCTTTAAAAGAATTGCCTCGGTTGCCCTTCCGTAAGGCAGCTGCCATTTCAGCTCCTCGATGTGCAGGCCATCGTAGGTAAACTCCCTCACCCTGGTTACTTCGGGAGCTTTTCCGATATCGGGAATTGCAAGCCTTTCCCCGAGACGATTCTTGGCGTTTTTCCTCCATTGCTCTATGTCGGTGAATTCCTTTTTCCTGAACGATAATGATGGAAGGGTTTTTTCAGTGAGGCCTGCCGCCCATTCTCCGTATGGTCCGATCAGATTAGGCGTGAATTCTGATTCAGGACTCATAGCCGGGATGTTATTTTTCATGGTTTCATGATTTACGGGAAGATCCGAAGAAATCATGCTTCCCAGTATATTATTTCCTGCCAGGCTCATTCCTGC
>JBLNAO010000300.1:0-13634 GCA_050259395.1 Chloroflexota bacterium | reverse complement strand
GGCACATTACGCATCATAACAGGCGTGCTGCTTGTAGGCTTTCTCCTGGACCGAATGTACTCGGCTTCAACTGCATTTTTAATTGGCATGCCAATAATAATCCTGGCTGTGATATTCTCCTCGCGAAGCACTAAGTTATTTCACGGAAAGCTTGAAAAGCTGTTTCTTGGAAACCTGAATGCAAGGGATGAGATACAGGGGGAAAAAACAGCACAATCTTCATATGATCACCTGCAGGTACAGTTGAAATCGCAACCAGGCCTCGAGCCATGGGATGTTCACCTGGTCAGAATGGAAGTAAACCAGAATGCCGCATTCATCGGGAAATCACTAGAAGAGCTCGCCTGGCGCGAAAAACACGGGATCAACATAATTTATATCAGGCGCGGCGACCGGTTGATTTTTGCTCCTGAAAGAAATGCAATCCTGCAAGCCTTCGATCATGTGGGAATAATAGGAACAGATGCCCAGATGCAGGCATTCAGACCCGTTTTCGAAAGGCAGGAGGAAGAGGCAAAAGAGCACCAGGCGATAGAGGATATTGTCATTCGTCCTGTTGCGGCTGACAAAGGAAGCAGAATAATAGGAATAAGGATCAGCAATTCAGGCATAAGAGAATCAACCAATGGAATAGTGATCGGGCTTGAGCGTAAGGGGCAGAGAATTATCAATCCGGGCTCATCAACCGTCTTTGAGGAGGGCGATATAATCTGGATTGCCGGCGAAAGGGAAAAGATCAGCAGGCTCATTGAAGAGAACAGTGAAGTTGCTGTTGATGGAAAATAAGTACAGGGAGCATGATGCAATTAAATATCTGATTTTATGACACAATTCTTCAGCCGGGAGCCCGGAGAGGTCGTCTCCGATCTCAAAACAAATGCTGATAAAGGCCTATCTGGGGAAGAAGTCTCGAAAAGGCTTGAAGAATACGGACCAAACAAGCTCCGCTCCTCAAGAAAGAAAAGTTTCATGAGAATGTTCATCGGGCAGTTCAAAAGCTTCATGATAATCATACTGCTCATTGCAGCAGTCATCTCTGGGATTGTAGGTGTGATGGAAGGTGAAGGATTGTTCGACACATTTATCATCCTGGGGATACTCATTGTAAACGCTCTTATTGGCGCTTTCCAGGAAAAGAAAGCCGAAAGCTCCCTTGAAGCTCTTGTCAGTCTTGCGGCGCCTGAAACCAAAGTGCTTCGCGATGGCAGGATACATTCGATTGCAACAGAGGATCTTGTCCCCGGTGATATCGTAATTCTTGAAACCGGTGCTGTTGTCCCTGCCGACGTCAGGCTGATCGAGGCTGTGAACCTTAAAGTCCAGGAATCGTCACTTACGGGAGAATCTGTGCCCGTTGACAAGCAGACTGAGCCGCTTAACGGTGAGGACATTCCTCTTGGCGACCGCACCAATATGGCATTTTCGAGCGGCATGGTCACCTACGGCCGTGGCAAGGGAGTTGTTGTCAAAACAGGAATGGAAACCGAGGTGGGGAAGATAGCAGGCATGCTTTCTGAAACGGTGGACACGGGAACACCCATGAGCCACAGGCTTGAACAGCTCGGGAAGATGCTGGGCATAGCAGCCCTTGTGATCTGTGCAGTGATCTTCATTGTTGGAATAGCATACGGCAATTCCGTGATTGATATGTTCATGACAGCAGTAAGCCTGGCAGTTGCTGCAATACCTGAAGGACTTCCTGCAGTATCGACTGTCGTGCTTGCAATAGGCGTCCAGCGAATGGTAAAAAAGAATGCCATAATCCGCACCCTCCCTTCCGTTGAAACACTCGGGAGCGCAACTGTCATCTGCTCCGATAAGACCGGAACACTTACCCAGAACCGCATGACGGTGGTCGAAATTTACGTAAACCATAAAACGAATAAAATCGACAGGGAGGCGCCTTCAAAAAGTCTGAATGAGGAGGAAAAAACACTGTTGTCAATTGCGGTGCTTTGCTGCGATGTGCAGGTATCAAGGAAAGAGGACGGAAAGGCAGAGCTTAAGGGCGATCCGACAGAAACTGCCCTCATCGATTTCGGAATGCTTTTCGGGATGGATAAAGATGAAAATGAAAATAAATTCACCCGCGTAAATGAAATTCCCTTCGATTCGGAAAGAAAGAGGATGACAACGGTAAATAAAATCTCTGAGAACAAATTCAGAATCAACACAAAGGGAGGACTCGATGAAGTAATTGCTGTTTGCAACAGGATTCTGACGGATGGGCAGATCAGGCCAATGAGCGATGATGACAGGCAAAAAGTAAGGAAGGCAAACGAGGAGATGGCAAACACCGCCCTGAGGGTTCTGGCAATGGCTTACCGGGATATTACAGGGAAACCATCGGGTAATGACGTTTCCGAACTCGAAAAGGAACTTGTCTTCTGCGGAATGACAGGGATGATCGATCCTGCGAGGCCGGAAGTGATTGAAGCGGTGAGCAAATGCAATACCGCAGGCATAAGAGCGGTTATGATAACAGGCGATCATAAAAACACAGCCCTGGCAATCGCGCGTGAGATAGGTATATACAAGGAAGGAGATATTGCCATTACCGGCAGCGAGCTCGAGAAGATTTCCCACGAGGATTTTGACAGCAATGTCGGGAAATATTCAGTTTATGCCCGGGTGGCGCCCGAGCATAAGGTGCGGATAGTAAAAGCCTGGCAGAAACAGGGCGAAGTGGTTGCCATGACAGGCGATGGCGTGAATGATGCGCCTGCTCTGAAACAGGCCGACATTGGGGCAGCAATGGGGATTGTGGGAACTGATGTTGCAAAGGGAGCTGCCGATATGGTGCTTACGGATGACAACTTTGCCACTATCGTATCTGCCGTTGAGGAGGGAAGAAGGATTTATGACAACATTAAAAAAGCCATCCAGTTCCTGCTTTCCACAAACATAGGCGAAATATTCCTTCTACTTGTGACTTCAGTCTTCAACATGGGCACCCCCCTCCTTCCTGTGCATATACTCTGGGTTAACCTCGTAACCGACAGCCTGCCGGCGCTCGCCCTCAGTGTCGATCCGCCAGAGAAAGACATAATGAAGAGGAAGCCGCGCAGGTCGAAGAAAGGGTTCATGACAAGAGGTATGATATGGAGAGTATTATATCAGGGTATTATGATAGGCGCAATACCTCTTGCCGCGTATATGACCGGAGTGAAAGAAGGAGATCGCCAGCTAGGTCAGACAATGGCGTTTGCAACACTGATGTTTGCCCAGCTTGTACACGTACGCAACCTGCACTCGATTACGAAATCTTCACTTTCGATCAGCCCTCTGAAGAATATACCGCTAATTGGTGCAATAGTAGCCTCTGCGGGGCTTGCGCTTCTTGTACTGCTTGTGCCGCCTCTTCGCGAAGCCTTCAGACTGGTTGAGATGGATGGCAGTCACTGGTTGGCTGTTATACTGATGTCATTTATCCCGATAGTTGTGGTTGACCTGTTCAAACTCTTTGGAATAAACGGTTCGAAGGATGAATAGGTGAAGCGGAACGTGTGTCAGTTCAATTTTAGTTCAGACTGTTTTTTTATTTCCGTGAACAGCTCTTTGAAGCAGCTGACGGGGTTATTCGCATCCTTTTCCGTGGTTTTACCATAATAGCTATCCATGAACTGCTCCGCACCTGACCAAACGGTCTGAACCATTCCCTGGAAACGTTCCCTCATCTCGCGTGAAGAATTTGCACGGAACCTGACCATATCCTGAGCCTGGAGAATGGCAGCGCCGGGATTCCTCCACGGGCACGTAACAACATTGAAACCCTTCATTGCAAAATATACAGGTGTCTGGTCGGGACGCTCATAGTGCCAGTCGCAGATAACAACATCTTTAGGCATCATATCTATTGCCCGGTATGTGTTATTATAGCTTGCCTCCCATTCCCCCATTCCCGTCGCCTTTCCGTCTATAAGCCTGTCTCCCCATATCCACAAATGGCGGCCTTTAGAGGCAAGGTGATCCCTTATCGTCCTTACTTCGCCTGCAAAGAGCTCAGCCTTGTCCCTGCCTGAGCATCTCGGACATTGCTTTTCGCCAATGTAAAAGACTTCGTCCATTCCTGCATGAAATGCCTCTGATTCGAAAGCATCGCATATCTCATCCATCACAGCGAATACCACCCCGTGTACATCCGGGTGCAGCGGGCAATAGCTTTTACAATAGAGGCCGTCAGCATTGGGCCAAACATACTTTTCAGGCATTTTCACCTGTGGTGTTTCGTCAAATTCAGGATAAGCCTTCAGAAGGTTCCCGGTTTTGTTCGCCCACGACTGGTGACCCAGGAGATTTACCTGGGGGATGATACTGATGCCATTCTTTTTACATACGCTGACAATCTTCTTTACATCTTCCCGCGTCAGAGCTGCAGAGTCGCGGAGCTCGGGATGTGACTGATACTCATAGTTCCAGTCAACCCTCAGAATGAGTGTATTCACCGACCTCGGGGCAAGTTCTTTATCGATAAACTTTACAAATTCCTCAACCCTTGCCGAGCGGGGAGCGGCTATGCAAAAACCCCTGACAGGCAAAAAATTACTGCGGAAGACCTGAGTCTCTGAAGTTACCTGGGATATTGATTCAATACAGATGAATGTAAGTAACAATGAAATTATCTTTTTCATGAATTTGTATGTTGGATGCACTAAAGTACATAAAGGATACAGAATCTTCACACACGGTTCGCGCTTTTTTCGTATCTTTAAGATTATTAATTAAATGCAGGGAAATGGCAAAACATACTGTAACTGCAAAATGGTTAGGCAACATGGCTTTTGAGGGGCTGGTTACCGGGCACAGGATCATTGTCGACACAAAGAAGGAATCGGGAGGGGATGACCGCGGCGCCAGTCCAAAGCAGCTTATGTTGCTTGCGCTTGCAGGATGCACAGGAATAGATGTTGCATCAATAGCTTCAAAAATGAAGATAGAGCTCAGTGATTTCAATATCATTGTGGAGGCAGATATGACGGAGGAACACCCAAAGCATTACATGAGCATGCATGTAATTTTCGAATTTACGGGAAAAGATCTTCCCTATGATAAGCTTAAGAGGGCTGTCGAACTTTCAGAACAGAGGTACTGCGGGGTTCATGCAGTTTATAAAAAGGCAATGAGCATGTCGTCTGAGATCAGAATTATTGAAGCCTGATCTCAAATGACCTGATGAAACAAAATAAAAAACCCTGCAGATTTTGAATTCGCAGGGTTTTTTATGCTATGATTTTGAATCGTGCCCAAACTGTTTTACCAGTTTGTTATAGATCCCAAAGAGAAGCAGTGATGGTGCCCATAATCCAACGAAAATCGAAACGTCATCTTTTTTGAAAAGCTTCAGTGTCAGCGATGCTGCCATTGAACCCAGTGCAACCCAAAGCCAGGCATCCGACGGTATTTTCGCTGTCTGTTCCTCAATAGCTTCTGCAACTGGTCCTTCTTCCTTATCGGGATTAATCTGATCAAGCTTTGACTTAATGTCTTTTGTCATTGTTTCCATACCTAAAATTATTTAGTTTCACATCAATAATGGAACAATGGACAACTGTTTAATGTTCAGGGGTCAGGCACTAAAGCTTCTTCAGGAATTCATTTCTGTCGAGTTCATTTTTTGCAAGATCTGAGATGAGCCAACCTGAATTAAGCTCATTCCTGTTAAAGTCCTCAACTCTCAGGTACCATCCGGGAATATCCAGAATATGATAGACAACCTTTTCGACATATTCATACTTTATCAGGCCTGTCCTGAGGCAAAAGAAGAATGTTGAAAGATGATCGGGACTGAAATCGGCTGAAGCATAATCCGGAAGATGATCGGTGTCCTCAAGTGCACGGCCGAGGTTAATAAAATCGGTTTCATTGCTTGATGGTGGAATAAAGCGGACAATGGTTGTGTCTTTACTGAACAGGTTAAAAATATTTCCCCTGGCATTTAACAGCACCCACTTCACTCCGCCTTTACCTGCAGCTTCCTGGTTAAGAAACAGTCTCACTGTAGCAGGCTGTCCTTTATAAGTGACTTTGGCAATGGCCTCAGCAATGATACCGGGTGAAAACCTGTTCAGCATCAGCTTCTCTTTTGATACATTATCGATAAAGTCTTTTTGAGTATTTATATATTTCCGGCTGTAATTCCTGCTCCCGGTAATGGTTCTCGTATCCTTCAGATCAAAAAGTGCAGCCAGCATTTTTTCTCTTGGCATTTTTGAAAGGAATGCTGAATCAGGGCTGTTCCCCCTGAAATCACTTTTCAGGTTAAACCGGTCAATAAATTCATTCAGCTGCTTGGTGCGTGCAAGGAATATTTCCTCGTTACCCTTCTGAGTGCTTACAAGATTTTGGGAATAAGCACCTGACATCGCCGTAGTTAAAAGCACAGCGATAAAATGAATCCTGATCTTTCCTGAAAAGAGAGTCATCAGGAAATTGATTTTTTTGTTTCTGATGCCTTGATATCTCCAAGGAATATTTTCCACCTCTTCTCTTTAAAGAATTTATCTTCAACCAGGTCGATAATAATTTCAACTTCCTTCTTTGTTATATCCTTATAGACAACTTCATCGGCGGTGTAGCCTGTAAATTCCTGGATAATGGTTGCCGTGGAATAATACTTTCCGTCAGGTCCTTTTGTGAACTCGCTGACATAAGCTATGTCGTAGAATTTTATTACAACTCTGGTGTACGGAAGCGATTTCAGCCTTGCAAGATATTTTTCCATCGGGCGGCTTATTTTCTGGCTGGAACCATCAGGCATCAGGGTTGAGATCTCCATAACCGCTCCATCATAAAACAATTTAAGTGCTTCTTTTTCAGCCATGTTACGTCTTTCAGCAGGCTCGTCCTTGCTGCCGAGGGTAACAATGTACTGCTGAAATTCTTCTATCTTCTGCTTTGTCTGCTCCTTGAACACATCGATGTCGGCAGGACTGAGGTTTATCTCTTCCACCATCTGGGCCTGCTTACTGGTGACTGCAGTTTTTGTCTGTGCGGTCACCATTATGCTGACCGTAAAAGCCAATCCTGTAAAAAATAATTTCCTGGTCATTTTATATTGTTTACAAAAACTACTACAATTTATATGCAAAAGTAATTTTTAATCCGAAGTTGTTGATCCTGGTCGGAAGGTGCGTGTATGCTTTTCCGAAAACATCCGTATAGCTTCTGTTGTTCCTCATGATATCTGAAAGACCAATTGTAAGCTCAGGGCCGACCATCACAGAAGTATAATACCCGATAGGGATGCTTATGCCGGCAGAGGCATGCAGTGAAACATTCACGTTTCTCAGCCTTATATTATCCGAATTGTTAATACTGTTATCACCCGACTTATCATAAAACCCTTTTTCAGGGATATAAACATACCTGTTTCCCAAAGGTGCTGAAGGATAGTCCCCGTAATACCTGTAATCACCTTTTGAAGAAAACCTTCCCGAGAAGGGTATGGAAAGCTTAAGTCCGCCTTCCGCATAAAATGCAGTGTTGCCCGGTTTGCCGCTTGTGAAATTGAACAGTGCCGGTACGGTTATATAGTTTAAGGTCACAATTGAATCATATTCAGCCTCAACCACCTTGAAAAATGATGTGTTGTTGTCATCAGCCGAGAGCACATTATCAGTATAGGTGCCTGAAAGGATATATTTCCCAGCATAACGGTCGAATTCTAGACCAGTTTTCACAGCCAGGTGATCATTGAAATAATAAGCGGCACCGAAAGCGCCTGTGAAGCCGTATCTCGTTTGCGTCATCCATTCGACTGCATCAACAGGTTTTGAAAGCGATTCAAGGTTTTTATTGTTTATTCCTGTTAAACCTCCTGATGCTACAAAAGACAGCGTCCATCCTTTCCTTGTGACAGGGCTGATTACCAGCCCTGGTTTTCTTTCGAGTGTGCCTTCGGGAGTATCCTGGTAAAAATTCACTGAAGCTAAATCGATGCTGTTAATTGTAAAATCCGAGAAGGTCCTTCCCGATTCACTGAAAGAAACCCTGAAAATCAGGGGAGACATTTGCCTGAATGCATCTTTGCCCCTGTAAGTTCCCGAGAAGAATTTATTGGCATCAACAAAAGTGTAATATCTGCCATCATCCTGTTTCATCACCTTACCGAACCTGGCCGAATCGATGTTGATCTGAAGGTTTTTTATCCCATCCGGATAGTTTGCCAGGTACAAAGCAAGGTAATTCTCTACGGGCAACAGTTTTGTCTCCGGATCAGGCATAATATCATTGAAGACCCTGGTGTCTGTGCGAAACAGCTTGCGGAAGCTTTCTTTATAAAACTCCTTGTCTTCGGCAGCCTCCTGCGGGTCGCCCAGCAGTGACAGGAAATTTGTGTAATCAGCAAGTACCGATTTGATCTCACCATAGATCTTGACGAGATCTTCATGGTTCAGGTCCTCGCTGTTTACTTCACGAAGAGCCTTTGAATAATCAACCACCACGTTTGAAGCTGCATTTCTCACACCAACTATCCTGAAATTCGTAAAGTCCTTGTCCTGGATGCCAAATGCTATCCTGAAGGTAAGCTCTTCAGTGTTCTTGTTCAGTGTCTCGTTAAGGTAATTGCCATTAATGGACTTTGTAACAAGAACATCAATTGAATAGACATTTTCCTCATGATTCAGGATTTCACTGACTTTTGCGTTTGCAAGATCGAGGGTTACTGCAATGCCGTCGGGATACCAGAGAATAAGGTTGGAAGCATAAGTTTCGGCTTCATAAAATTCGCTGAGCCTGTGTGCGGGATCTAGGTCATTGAAAAGCAAGACCTGCCGGTTCACAAAAAGCTCAAGGAAGCTTTCCGAACTGCTTCTTGCTTTCTCCATGTCGGTAACTGCTGACTCACCTATAGTGTTTAAAATCGATCCATAGTTTGCAATAACCTTTACAGCATTTGTGTAAATAATTGATTTCTCTTTCATGGAGAAATCGTCTGCCGCATTTAAGCATGTTATCTGCGAAAACAGCAGAATGAATAATATAACTGTGTGCTTCATATTATTCGACAATTACCTGGTTGGTTGTATAGCTGTCATTCATTCTCATATTCACGAGGTATACGCCTTTGGTCTGCCCGGTAAGATCGATGCTTCCATTGAAGTGGATTGTTGTTTTTTCAAGTCTGAGCTTACGGATCTCTTTTCCACCCTGGCTTATAACACTTATTTCAAGGTCACCGTATAATTCATTGTCCATAAGGATGTTGATAATGCCGTTCGAGGGATTGGGGTACATCTTAACGTTTTTGAAAGGATCTTCAGTGTGAAAAGACTTCAGCCCGTCAGCGTATTTGTCCATTGGGATTCTTATTGTATCGCTTGTGGTAAAGCATCCCTTTGTGTCGCCAACCCTCACCTGGTATACACCAAGGTTCTGATTTGCCACATAATAGTAGCTGAAAGCGCCGTCGATAAGCTTGCCGTTATAGTACCAAAGGTATTTTGAGGCGTTCAGGTTGTTGCATGCAAGATACCATTTCAGAGGACCCTGTGCGTATACGACAGGTTTCTCGGGAGCGCCCTGGTATGTTATGCTGAACTTATCGGAGTTTGCCTTGCAGCCATTCAGTGCCGCAACTGCAACATAATCACCCTGCGGAAGAAATTCCTCGATGAAAGATGAAGTTGCATTATTAAGAATTGTTCCGTTTCTCAACCACACATAGGAATAATTATTGACAGGCTGTTCGATTTTGAGCCTGACCGGGTTTTCGCCTATGCAATCACCAGTTTTATAGTTGTCTGATGTTATTACAGGTTTTGCCGGTGCAGTTTTGATATTTATATTTTTCGATTCAGATACTGAAACACAACCGGCAAGAGTGTTGGTTATGCTTGCGGTAAATACCCCGGAATTGCGATTTACATTATATGAACCTGCCGTTGCGCCTGTGAGATCATTGCCGTCCATCCTCCACTGGTATGTATATAAAGTATCATTTGTGGCATTAAGCTGAAGGCTTCCTCCTTCGCAGAAAGTCAGCTTTCCCTCTTCCGTCGAAAAATCACCGGCTACTGATATTGCTTTTTCCGGGTATTTTGCAACGATGACATCTTGTATGATGCTGTCGGCGCAACCGTTTATTGCAGTAGTTTTAAGTGAAGCTTTAAAACTGCCACTAAGTGCATAATTATGTGTCCCAGGATCTTTTACTGACGAGGTCTGACCGTCGCCGAATTTCCATGACCAGGCTGAAGCAGTTAGTCCGTGAAGATCGGTGGTGTTGGTTATTTCGGTAGGTGTTCCAATGCAGACGTTCGGGGAAGTGAAGGCTACAGAGGGTTTAGGTTTCACAATAACAGTCCGCACAAGGGAATCCATTGCTCCATTGCTGCCCTTGATTACCAGCTTTACTCCAAAGTTGCCTGACGAAGAGAATTGATGGACCGGATCAGTTGTTGTTGAGGATGTACCGTCGCTGAAATCCCATTTCCATGATGCCAGGCCATCAGCTGCGACAGACAGATCCCTGAAGGTTGTTGGTAAGCCAAGGCAGACGGTATCGAAGCTAAAGTATGCGAGTGTGCTCTTAATAACAACCGAATCGGGCTTTGACCATGCGCTGCCAGAATATGTCTGGTCCACAGCCTGAACCTGCCAGTAATATTTACCTGTTGAAGGATCTTTTATGGTGAAGCTTCTGTTAAGCTGGGCATTTCCCATGTCGTTAAGGCTTCTAAAACCAGCAGTGGATGCCTGAGGTGCAACAGTCCATACTGTTTCCTGTTCCTTCCTGACCCGGACATTGTAGCTCATGTTCACATAGTATGTCTCATCAGTCCTGACTCCATTCCATGATAATGTCATATAATGCGGCTTTACTTCCGCAGACAGTCCGGTCGGCGCTTCAGGCCTGACATTTGGTTTAATTTTACCAGCCATCATAAAATGATTGTTACGGTAAATACCTGATATTAATGCTCCTGAATATCCCGAAAAAAGGATATCAAGGTCACCGTCCATGTCGTAATCAGCTGATGACGACCCACATGCAATTGCCCCGGGCAGATTGAGGGAAGGCAGCTCAGTGAAGTTGTTAATGCCTGTATTAAGATATATACTGAACCGGTAATCATAGCCGATATCGCCAATAAGCAGTATATCGAGATAACCATCGTTGTTATAATCACCCCATTCAGCCGTACCATTGCTTATCCCCATAAGATTTGTACCGGTAAGCTCCGAAAAGCTGTTATTGCCATTATTATGGTAAACTTTTGTAACAGGTTTGAAATCAGGGGAATATCCGGCTGCACCGGAAACAAGTATATCCAGCCTCCCGTCATTGTCGCAATCGCCCCATGCAACAGCACCATAGCTGACAGGCTGGAGCAGGTTATTTGTTTGTTCAGAAAATGAATTATTTCCGTTATTCCTGTAGAGCCTTGTTATGTTAACCCCCGAGGAACTGAGTCCGCTGATCAGCAGATCCGGCAAACCGTCATTGTCATAATCTCCGAATCCGGAAGAGCAGTGCGATACTCCTGCTATTATTATTCCAGTCTGTTCAGTGAACGTCCCATTGCCGTTATTGCGGTAAAACCTTGAAACCGGTATGTTGGAAGAATCATTACCAGACAAGAAAAGATCGATATCCCCATCGTTATCATAATCTATCCAGCGGGTGGAGCTGTATGTTACTCCGGTGAGAGCAATCGAGCCTTGTTCCGTGAAAGTATTGTTACCATTGTTTTTGTATATTTTTGAAACAGGCCCTGAAATTGAATTACTCCCTGTTAAAACAATATCAAGTAATTCATCATTGTTATAATCTCCCCAGGCACACGATCCACTCTCAACACCAATAAGTGTAATTCCTGTTTGTTCTTCGAATGAATTGTCACCATTGTTCCTGAAGACCTTCGAAATATCTTCTCCGCTGATAAGTCTGCCCGTGAGCAGAATATCCGGATAACCATCATTATCATAATCGCCCCAGGCAACTGAGCTGAATCGCAATCCTGGCATCGAGCTTCCGGAAAGCGGTGTAAAAATCCCGGAACTAAAAACACCGATATTGTCGTTGTCAGGATTAACATTAGCAGCATATAACTCTGATCCGTTAACTCCTTGCATCTCGATGGCATGTACGGTATAATCCTTATCGGGGCTAAGTCCTGCCAGGAGAACTGAATCTGCTTCCCCCTTGTATATACAAAACCATCCTGTTGCCCCTAGGGGTGAGCCATCACCAAAGCTTGAATTGGCATAATATGTTGTTGAATTGACCGGAGCGGATGGGCCTGAAGCACCTTCCCTGGCAAAGACAATGCACCTGTCTCCATTGCCCCTTTTCCATCTCAGAAGTAGGGAGGCAGTTGTCAGGAATTTGCCAATAAGCTTTGTTGGCTGAGCAGGTGTTATCTGAAAGCTTATTGCATCCGAAAATTCACCACCTGTGTAAGAATTATCCAATGCCTGAACTGAAGCATAGTAGGTTGTATTCCAGCGAAGCTTTTTCAGGAACGTTATATTATTAAGTTGTGTGTTCCCTGGAAGGAAAACCTTCCTGTTACCATTGATATCCGCAATCGGTGACACATTGTTGTTACCTGTGGCTGTTGAACCAATCCTTACGTTATACGAAAGCGACACGGATTTATCGTCGTTTGCCTTATCCCAGCTTAAAACTGCATTCGTTTTATCGGTCGAATAAGCCAGATTCACCGGTTTCGCAGGCTTGCTGTTCACAGTAGTAATATTATTCCTGTAAATTTTCGTCACCGGATTCCCGCTAAGGTTTAAACCTGCGAGGAGCAGATCAAGGTCCCTGTCATTATCAAGATCAGCCAGTGCGACAGAGCTTTCGGTCGTTCCGGTAATTGTCTCAACAGCCAGGAGTGAAAAAGCAGCGCTTCCGTCATTGATATAGACCTCTGATATTTTGGCTGATCCCCGCTCACCCGACAGTATAAAATCATTGTCTCCATCATTGTCAACATCTCCGCTTGCAAGTGAGCATTTCCTTGCACCAGGCAAGGATGCCGTCTGTTGAATGAAGGAACCATTTTTATCATTCAGGTAAATTTTGGTGACAGGCTGAAATGCTGCATCTTCTCCTGAGAGGATGATATCAGAATATCCGTCATTATTAAGGTCAGACCAGGCACCCGAACCATACCAGAGACCCTGTAATATGATGCTGGTGTTTTCATCGAAGGTTCCGTCACCAACATTGCGGTAGAGTTTAGAAACACGGGTAATAGATGCTGTCTGGCCTGAAATGAGGACATCAGGATAACCATCATTATCGTAATCACCGAAAGAGGCATAGCCATAACACACCTTTGTGAAAGCAGTTCCCGGCACCTGTGTAAAGAAAGCATTCCCATCATTGCTGAATATGGCTGAAATCCTTTCTCCGGTAGTCTGCATACCGGTAAGAAGGATATCTGTGTCACCATCGCGATCAAAATCCGCGAAGGAGGTGGAGCTCAGATAAGCTCCGGGTAACCCTGAGGCGATCTCAGTGAATGTCCCGGCGTTATTCCGGAATACTTTGGATATTGCGTCCAGAGTATTTCCTGTTGTCGAACCGGTGATCAGGATGTCAAGATCGTTATCGTTGTCGAGATCAGCCCATCCGACTGAGCTGATCAGAACGCCGGGTAAAATTATAGATACCTGCTCTG
>JBLNAO010000299.1:0-3587 GCA_050259395.1 Chloroflexota bacterium | reverse complement strand
ACAAAAAGCTCCCGAATACAATGTCAGGAAGATATACATGGATGCCTTCAGGCAGGTTACAGCAGTCAATGGCCAGTCATACCCCGATGTTACAAAGGCAATAAATGAGCGCATTAATGAAGGCTGCCTGATTTTCAATTTCACCGGGCATGGGAATGAAGCCTACCTGGCGCATGAGAGGATAGTCAGGACTGAGGATTACATGTCGTGGAAGAACGGGGGAAGGCTTCCCCTCTTCATCACAGCAACCTGCGAGTTCAGCCGTTTTGACGACATTGAGATGAACGTGCTTGGCAACATTTCTGAAAAAACATCTGCCGGTGAGATGATCCTCCTTGCCCCTGAAGGAGGCGCCATCGCGCTGATGTCCACAACACGCGTGGTATTTTCCGCCCCAAATTTTTTCCTTAACAGGAACATATTCAGTTGTGCCTTTGAGCGCGACAGCGCAGGAAATTCAATGACATTGGGTGATATTATCAGGATTGCCAAGAACAATTCGGGAAGCGGGTCAAATAAAAGGAATTTCTCACTTTTGGGCGACCCTGCATTAAAACTTGCATATCCCTGGCATGGGAAGGTTCTGACCGATTCAATAAATCATGTTGGAATAGCCTCAGGCACAGACAGCCTCAAAGCTCTTTCGATGGTGACTGTCTCAGGTCATATTGAAGATACCAGGGGAAAGCCGGCAAGCGATTTCAACGGCATAGTTTCGCCGCTGGTCTATGATAAAGAAAGCACAATAAGGACCCTTGGTAACGATGGAGGACCGGTTATGGAATTTAAGCTTCGGAACAACATCATTTTCAGTGGTCAGACCAAGGCAAAGAACGGCAACTTCACTTTCAGCTTCATTGTGCCGCGAGACATCGACTACGCTTTCGGCAAGGGCAAGATCAGCTACTATGCCCATGATGATGCACGTGACATGAACGGCAGTTTTTCTGATGTCATTGTCGGGGGCTTCTCTGACGCAGCATCAGCTGACACTTCTGGTCCTGTCATAAGATTGTTCATGAACGACACACTGTTCAGAAGCGGGGGAATGACCGACAAAAATCCCGTGCTGCTGGCGCTCATCGAGGATGCCGGGGGAATAAATGTCACAGGTTCCGGGATAGGCCACGATCTCACGGGTTACCTCGATGATGAAAGAAACCAGTCTGTTGTCCTGAATGACAATTATATAAATGATTTCGACGATTATAAGAACGGCAGGGTCGTTTACAGCTTATCAGAACTCAGCGAAGGCACGCACAGCTTCACGATCAAGGCATGGGATAATTATAATAACTCTACTCAGGAAACCATCAGTTTCGTAGTCGAATCCGGAGGCAGGTTTATCCTGAAAAACCTGTTCAACTATCCCAATCCGTTCATCGGCAGTACAACAATTACGGGTGAGCTGAACAACCACGATGAACAGCTGGAAATCACGCTTGATGTTTTCACCCTGAATGGCAAAGTCATCAAAACTCTTAAAACTGAAATTATTCCGGCCGGTTATGTGCTGCCTCCAATGGAATGGGATGGTACAAATAATGACGGTGCCAGGGTGGCAAAAGGGATGTACATCTATGTCGTTACAGTAAAGACCGGGAAGGGTGAAACCTCAAGAGCGTCAGGCAAAATGATCATATTGTAAGACAAAAACAATATTGAAGCGGAAAATTAGTTTTATATTTGTAAATTGAAATAAATCCATATTCTCTAGAGGTAAAAGCAGGAATGAAGAAGCTATTTGTGGTGTTATTCGCGCTGTTGCTTGCAGGCGGTAAACTTTTTTCTCAGTCTTCAGGCGAACTTAATGCTATTCAGACAGTGGTTCCGTTTCTTACAATTGCCCCTGATTCCCGTGCAGGTGGCATGGGAGATGCCGGTGTCGCAACATCTCCGGATGTATTCAGCATGCACTGGAATCCCGCAAAATTCGCCTTTATCGACGGTAAAAGCGGTGTGGGAATATCGTACTCACCCTGGCTGAGAAATCTCGTACCCGACATAAACATTGCCTATCTATCTGGTTATACGAGGATTGACTCAAAGCAGGTTCTTTCAGGAAGCCTTCTTTACTCGTCACTGGGAATTGTTCCTCTCACGGATGATTTCGGCACCCCGATAAGGGATATCAACCCTAACGAATTCGCAATCGACATGGGGTACTCAAGGCTGTTCACCGACAACCTGTCGGGTAGCATAGCATTCAGGTTCATTTACTCGAACCTGACCGGGGGAATATATTCAGGTGGTGTTGCAACGAAAGCGGGAACATCATTTGCGGCTGACATCTCAGGGTATTACATGAAGGATATAATGCTTGGCGGTAAGGATGGAATCCTGGCATTCGGACTCAATTTCTCAAACATAGGATCAAAAATGAGCTATTCTGATTCACAGACAGCCGATTTTATTCCTATGAACATGAGATTGGGCAGCTCTGCAACAGTTGACCTTGATGATCATAACAAACTGACGGCTACTCTCGACCTCAACAAGCTCCTTGTTCCTACGCCACCGATATATAATTCCTCGATGCAAATCGTTGATGGCCGCGATCCGAACGTGGCAGTTCCGGTCGCATTTTTTACCTCGTGGTTCGATGCTCCCGGTGGTTTCAAGGAAGAACTTCGTGAATTTACCCTGTCGCCAGGTCTCGAATACTGGTACAATGAACAGTTTGCAATAAGAGGCGGCTATTTTCATGAAAGTGAAACCAAGGGTAACAGGAAATACTTCACTGCCGGTGCAGGTTTCAGGCTGAATGTCTTCACAATCGATTTCTCGTACCTGATGCCTCTTGCGCAGAATCACCCGCTTGCCCAGACATTGAGATTCTCACTGGCGTTCGATTTCAATAAAATAAGGAACGCAAGCACAAACTGATGGATATCAGGATCGGCCAGGGCATTGACTTCCACAGACTCGAAAAAGGATTGAAGCTGTTCATGGGAGGTGTTGAAATACCTTCCGAAAAAGGTTGTGTCGCCCATTCTGACGGCGATGTCCTTCTGCATGCAATATGCGATGCACTCCTCGGAGCCGCCGGACTGGAGGATATAGGTCACCAGTTCCCAGACAAAGATCCTCAGTTCAGGAACATAGACAGCAAAGTATTATTGCAGAGAACCTTCAATCTTGTAAAAAACAAAGGCTTCAGTGTAATTAACATTGACAGTACTGTTTGTCTCGAAAAACCCCGGATAGCGCCTCATCTCGCTGAGATGAAGGAAAAGATATCAGTAATTTTGCAAACCTCTCCTGAAAACATAGGCATCAAGGCAACCACGACAGAAAAGATGGGATTTGCCGGCAGGGAGGAAGGTGTAGTAGCCCTTGCAGTCGCACTTGTCTCACGCTGATCTTTCCATGGAGAAAATCACATTAGTGCTCGGGGCAAGCCCGAATCCCGGAAGATATTCATACAAAGCTGTTCAAAGCCTTTGCAGGAGGGAGTTCCCTGTCATTGCCGTGGGACTCAGGAGCGCAATGATCGACAATATAGAGATAATAAAAGGCAAGCCTGAAAACACAGGACCCGTTCACACTGTAGGGTTGTACATAGGTCCCAGGAACCAGCCGGAATA
>JBLNAO010000298.1:0-7995 GCA_050259395.1 Chloroflexota bacterium | reverse complement strand
TGTAAGTTCCTTCATGAAAATAGAACTCAATATCAATTTAATTAGGTAATTTAATGTCCGAATTGAATATCTGAAGCAAATGAGCCGTGGATTTGTCAAGGAAGACGATCAGGAAGAAGTTCCGATGGTGCCTCAGCGGGCGTACTTGCCGGAAGGTGTGACCAATTTTGTCACCCCGGCAGGCATGGAGCAGCTTCTAGCAGAAAGGCAGGCGCTGATAGATGAAAGGGAGAATGTGAATATCACAGTTGAGAGTGAGAAACGGATAGCCGTCAATCATATCAATGCTCAGTTACAGCAGCTCAATAACCGGATTGCATCTGCCAGGCTGGTAAACCCTGAAGAACAGCCAAAAAATGAAATAAGGTTCAGTGCATCGGTAAGACTCAAAACATTATCCACAGGTAACATCCAGACTTTTCAGATTGTCGGCGTCGATGAAGCTGATATTTCGAAAGGCAAGATCTCCTTCATTTCTCCCTTGGCCAGGTTATTGATAAATAAGAAAGCCGGAGATAAAGTTGTCTTAAAACGACCCGGACAGGATACCGTTTTCGAAATCATGGGCATTGAATACTCAGGCAACGCCTGACCCCTAGGGGGATCAGTGCACTTCAGGCGCTCTTCCTGATGCTCCTGCCCATGTTCCGGTGGAATTCCCTTATAAACCTTTTATGAAAGAAAGGATAGAGGTCATCTCGGAAGGCGGAGCTGCTTCTGAAATAAGTCTTATGAATAATGCTCGTTCCGCCATTGCGGCCCCCGATGATGCGGATAGACTGTTTCCCCTGTGATTTATTGTTCTCGAGATAGCTGAACTCTATCACCTGGTCCTCCTGGTCGATATTAATGATCTCGAAGGCAACAGGAAGATTTAACAATCCTTTCAACATCTTAAGATCCAGGAAATATACCTGTCCGGTGTCAACTTCAGGAAAAAAATCATTGTTCCTGTATGTTACGGTATTCGAGAATTTGGAAATCAGCAAACCGAACTTCACCGATCGGCCGCTCCACATTCGAACCGAATTGGCATGCCTGTAACCATTCCACACATTTGCAGGATTGTCCTTTAGTCTAAAAGTCTTTTCAATGACTCTGAAATCTGATTCCTTGACACCTTTTTTCCAGCTTGGATGAATCAGGGAGAAATCACGCATTTTATCGAATGCATTCGAGATTAAATATCTGCGGATTCTTTTCTGGGGAACCTGGTCAATATTTATTGAGCTTTCCGACTGTGAATAAGTCGCTGCCGGCAACAGTATCAATATAATAATCAGCAATATGATCTTCGGATAAGCCTTGTGGGAAAATGCAAATCTCATGATCATACAATATTCAATTGAATTAGCTGCCTGTCAGGACGGTTTAGTTGAACAATATATACAATTATTTCATAAAAAAATTATTTAGTGCTTAAAGTCATTTGTGGCCCTTCTTTCGTGGAAGTCTCGCAGGGCACCCATTTTTTAATACGCCTCCCTCTATTTCACCCTCTTAGTAATATATGTCCTCACGGCTTCATTCCTTATGACAAGTTTCTCGACATATGTATCCGGATCGGTGAACTCACCCTCCATCCGGAACGGTGCATAGGCCGGATTGGAAATATTGCCGATAGGAATTGTAGTATATGTTTTAGGGGTGTTAAACTTCAGCGTGGCAACCATTCCCATGCCACTCTTATCTGCAATCTGAAAGTTCATACTGTTATGCGCCCTGTCGAGACTCCACAATTGCTTTTGTTCGCTGAGTGTTTTCCCTTTTACTGTAGTTCTCACTGATACAAGCTGTGCTTTTCCAAATGGCTGCTGGTCATAAGTTACAACTGTGTCGCCGAATTCACAACGCCATTTGCCAAGCATCTGTTGAGCCAGCACAAGCTGATCCATGTCTTTGGGCAAAGGAGCCGGTTTGGTTATCTCTTCGTGGCCAAATTCAGTTATGGCAACACCCCGCCATTCATTATCGATCCTTTTGAAGAGAACATACATGCTCCATGGGTCCTGCATGACGATACTGCTGTCCTTGAAATTCACCTGGCTCTTCGACACATTCGAGTACCATACAGTGGTCTTGTCGACAATCATGTAATTTTCAGCAATCGTGTTAATCTTCTGACTTTGAATTGTGCTGAAAAACTGTTTCATTGATGCACTCCAATCTTTAAAGCTTACTGCTTTCCCTTCAGGCGTGAGAATCACATTGTCGGGTGAGTCATAAAAAATTGTAAAAACAGAATCCAGATCGGCTTTTTCAGCAGCAGTCAGAATCTGGGCAACAACTTTTTTCACTTCACCTGTGATCTGCTGCTTGTCGGAATCTGTGAGTGGCTTGTTGTTGTTGCAGGCCAGGCAGAATAACATAACGACTGAAATAAAAAGAAAGATTTTTGTTTTCATTTTGGAGAAGTTTAGTTACGTTTAGTTTAATGAACCTAAAGTTAAACAATTAAAAAGGCGAAGTCAAGTTTTTGTTTGATGGTCAATCAGAACAATCTCAGGCACATAGCATAGACTGCAAAGATGCCTTCCAGTCAATTCTTTTGTGCAGGTGCTCGCGAAAAACTTACTCCGTTTACAAATGTCTTCTTCGCACTCCGGGAGAGGGAGATTCACAGGGAGAGGTCGTTAACCTCAAAGATGCCTGTCTTCACCAACATTAATTGATATTTGTTGTTGGTAATTATATGTTTTTCATCTTGAATAAATCATAACCTGGAGGTAATTATGGAAACAGATATGCAAAAAATAGTACCATGCCTGTGGTTCGATAAGAACTGCGAGGAAGCAATGAATTATTATGTATCATGCTTTTCAGGGATTTCGGCCGGGAAACAGGGATCCGGAATTCTTTCTGTCAAAAGGTATGCAAAGGGAATGGAGACACCCGGGATAGAAGAAATGATCGGGAAAGTCCTGACAGGTGTGTTTGACCTTGAGGGATACAGGTTTATGGCCCTGGACGGCGGGCCGATATTTAAATTCAATCCTTCGGTTTCCTTTATAGTAAATTTCAACCCTTCAAGGAACAGGAACGCCGTGAAGAAACTGGATAAACTATGGGAGCAGTTCTCAGAGGGAGGTAAGGTACTCATGGAGCTTCAGAAATATCCCTTCAGCGAACGATACGGCTGGGTCCAGGATAAGTATGGAATAAACTGGCAGCTGTTCCTCACGGATCCCAAAAGGGATTACAGGCCTTTCATAGTTCCAACATTCATGTTTACGGAGAAAGTTGCGGGCAAGGCTGAAGAAGCTGTGGATTTTTATATCTCCTTATTTAACAACTCACAAAGAGGAATGCTTGAACGTTATCCTGCTGGCTCGGAGCCTGACAAGGAGGGTACAGTTATGTATTCTGATTTCGTTCTGGGAAACCAGTGGTTTGCAGCAATGGACAGCGCCGGTACGCACGGATTCTCTTTCAATGAATCCATTTCATTTATGGTCAACTGCTCCGACCAGAAAGAGGTTGATATGCTCTGGAACGGCTTGTCTCATGTGCCTGAATCGGAACAGTGCGGATGGCTGAAGGATAAGTACGGCGTTTCGTGGCAGATAATCCCGGAAAAAATGGGCATACTTCTCTCCGACCCCGATGGTGAAAAGGTCCAAAGGGTGTTGAATAAAATGCTTCACATGAAGAAAATAATAATCAGCGAGCTTGAAGAAGCATATATTGAAGTTTGATAACCTGTCTGCCTGATTCTATAACGCAGCCGATTTGCAGCGTTCCTGATCTGCCGTCGCAGGGAACGCAGATAGCCATATTCAATCCACAATTGTCTCCCTTCCACCCGGGGAAGGGAGATTCAGAGTGAGAGGTCTCCTTGTTTCGTTCACAGCCTTTTACTACTTTTGCTGCTTCTGTATGGGAAGGATTATGGCAATAGATTTTGGAACGAAAAGGATCGGGCTGGCGGTTACCGATCCGTTGAAGATATTTGCCTCACCACTCGTTACAGTGAAGACATCCGATTTCGACAGCTTCATCCTCGATTATATTAAAAATGAAGAGGTTGAAGCCTTTGTGATAGGTTACCCCATGCAGTTGAACAACACACCGAGCGATTCTGTTAAACACATCAATCCGTTCATTAAAAAGCTTAAGAAAATTTTTCCGCAATTGCCTGTTCATCTTGCTGATGAACGATTCACATCATCGATGGCACTGCGAACAATGATCGACGGAGGAGTGAAGAAAAAAGACAGGCAGGACAAATCGCTAGTCGATAAAATAAGCGCCTCGATTATTCTTCAATCGTTCCTCGACCGGCAAAACAAAAATGAAATAAGATGATATATCCTATTGTTGTATATGGCCACCCGATCCTAAGAAAAATTGCTGAAGAGATAGACAGGGACTATCCCGGACTCGATCAGCTGGTTAACGACATGTTTGAAACGATGTATCATTCCGACGGGCTTGGTCTTGCCGCACCACAGATAGGAAAATCGATCAGGCTCTTTGTGATAGATGGCAAGCCCGTTGGCGAGGATGAACCCGAGCTGGCGGATTTCAGACAGGTATTCATAAACGCACATATAACCGAAAGAAGCGCAGATCTGGTGCCGATGACCGAAGGATGCCTCAGCATCCCCAACCTTCGTGAGGAAGTGCAGCGTGAATCACGGATAAAAATCAATTTCTACGATGAGAAATGGGTATACCATGATGAGATTTATGAAGGTTATAAAGCCCGGATCATCCAGCACGAATATGATCATCTCGACGGAATCCTCTTTCCTGACAAGCTCAGCCCCATCAGAAAAAGACTGCTTAAAAGCAAGCTCCTCGCAATAAGCAAAGGCAACTTCGAAGCCGATTACAGGACTATTTTGCCCGGAGAAAAGATAAGTTGAAAGTAAATGACTCTAAATACTTTAGTGCACTTTAGGCACTCTGGGCACTTTTTATTAAATTTATCTCTTCTCAACTTGCATCACCGTGCTTCACAAGGAGATACCTTTCCTGAGGATTTGCCTTCCGCTTTGCGGCGGGATAGTCACGGGACTGTACTTTTCTCCCGGGGCATTTTTCATTTTTCCTTTCATTGCAGTTGTCATACTGCTATTCCTTGTAAGCCGGCGCTGTAAAGACCCAGCTGAAAATTACCTTTACGGACTCCCTGTTTTTCTGAGCTTTTATCTCCTCGGGTTGCTGCTTTACACCAACGAGAAAAGAAGTTTGACGATACTTCCCGCTGAAAAAAGCGTGTTTATCTGCACTCTGTCTGATTACCCGCAGCAAAAGCCAAACAGCTTGATGCTCACTGTAAAACTGCAACAGAGGATTGAAAAGGATGAAATCCTGCCTGTGAAAGGCTCCATGATACTCTATCATTCAAACGATGTTTCAAAGAATTTCACTCCCGGCGACAGGCTGGTAATCAGGTGCATTCCGGCAGAAATTACAAACAGGGGAAATCCATATGAATTCAATTATAAATTCTATATGGAAGGACTTGGAATAAAATATTATGCGTTCACAAAGCCCGGAGATATTATCGGGCATGACACCACCTGCAGGAAAAGACTGACGCATAAAGCCCTCATAATACGGAACCGGATAATAAAGATGTACAGCGAGCGCAGGGTGACCGATGAAATGCTGCCGCTTGTCTCTGCCCTTACACTTGGCGAAAAAAGCAGGCTAGAACCCGAACAGAAGGAAAATTTCATAAAAGCCGGAGTAATGCATATTATGGCCGTGTCTGGCCTTCATGCCGTTATCCTGAGCCTGTTTGTCTTAAACATGCTGTTCTTCCTGAAAAGGCGCTTCGATATCC
Source organism: Chloroflexota bacterium (assembly GCA_050259395.1). Taxonomy (GTDB): domain Bacteria; phylum Bacteroidota; class Bacteroidia; order Bacteroidales; family VadinHA17; genus LD21. Next base: position 2,201 of record JBLNAO010000298.1, on the reverse strand, counting down.
TCAGGATAACGCTTGCTGTTCTCTTCTTATGGCTCTTCGCCTTCGTTACGGGCTTAACGCCCTCTGTACTGAGGGCAACACTTATGTTTACTTTCGTTCAGGCAGGTAACCTGATGCACAGGAAGGTGAATGGCATTAATTCCGTTCTTGCTTCTGCATTCGTGCTCATTCTTTTGCGGCCTTCGGTTATCTTCGATGCAGGCTTTCTTCTTTCTTATTCCGCCGTAATATTCATCATTGCATTTTACCGGGGTTTTTACCTCCTGGCCGCTCCGCGTAACAAGATTACGGACTGGATCTGGCAATCAGCTGTTGTGACAATCGTTGCACAATTGGGAACACTTGCATTGACAGTGATGCTCTTCAACAGGTTTCCTGTATGGTTTATTTTCACAAATATCATCATTGTGCCTCTCTCCTCGCTAGCTATCATCCTTGGTTGCATTTTACCGGTGTTATATCCTGTGGCACCTTTGTCGGGATTTATCGGCTTTCTTCTCGATCGTCTTACACTGTTCACCGAGACACTCACTGAAAAAGCTGCTCAATTGCCTTTTGCAGGCATTTCAGGCATAGGCATGAAGGTCGCAGGCTGCATGCTCCTCTTCTGCCTTATCTGGATGTCAATGAACTATATACTTGACAAGCGCAAATTCAGCCTGAAAGCTGTCCTTTCAGTCTTTCTTGCCTGGGCAGTCTTTTCGACAGTCACTTCGATTGACACCAGGAGGTCGAATGAACTAATTGTTTACAATATGAACAGTGCGGAGAGCATAGGAATAAGGATTGGGAAAGACCTGAATGTTTATACAGATACGTTGATCATGGACCCTGAAATAAACAGGCACAGGTCGGTGGAAGGCTTAAAAGTGATACATAAGAAGCTGTCGCGGGGAAACCTGCTTCTCCATGCGGGCGGGCAAAAGATAATGCTCTGCCGCCCTGAAGGCGCCGCTTCGGTCAACAAATATAATCCTGATATCCTTATCATATCGGGATTCAAAAAACAACATGGAACAGAACTGTTGAAAACACCAGGAAAGTTAATTGTGCAATCGGGATTACAGACCTTCACCTTTGCAGATCATCAGCCTGAAGAAATACATTATATCAGAAAATCAGGTGCATACAGGTTGCGTTTATGAGCTGTGGAAAAAAATAAATTAAAAAATGCCTTCCTTATTAGCCTATTTATGCCTTATTTTGTTGTTTTTTTGATATAATATACCGATGAGAATAGTTATTGCGGGAGCGGGAGAGGTCGGAACTCATCTGGCCAAGATGCTTTCGAATGAGAATCACGAGATCATCCTGATCGACCCGGAAGAAGCTTATCTTAAACCTGTAGACAGTTCCCTCGATCTGCTGACTTATGAAGGTTCTGCAACCTCAGTTAGGCTGTTGCAGGACATCCTCCGGAAAAAAACGGACCTGTTTATTGCCGTAACCCATTATGAGGATACCAATATCACTGCATCTATCCTTGCCAAGAGATTCGGGGCAATAAAGACAATTGCAAGAATCGACAACATCGATTACCTCGAGCATTCCACAGTCGATTTTTTCAAATCCGTTGGAATCGACTCACTGATCTATCCTGAACTGATTGCGGCCCGGGAAGTCCTCGGACTTCTTCATGAAACCGGAACATCGGAATTCATGGAATTTTCGGGAGGCAAGCTTGCCATGTACGTCCAGAAGCTCGATGAAAGTGCTCCGATCCTGAACAGGACACTTCGCGAGGTTGCATTATCGAACCGGACGGAAAGATACAGGGCAGTGGCGATAAAGAGGAATGACGTCACAATAATTCCGAGGGGGAACGAGACATTCCTTCCGGGAGACACTGTATATGTCATTTCCACCAGGGAAGGCATCGAGGAGATGATGAAAAGTTCGGGCAAGCAGAATTTCGAGGCAAACAGCATAATGATACTCGGTGGAAGCCGGATCGGGAAGCATGTTGCACTGTATATGCAGAAGACTGCCCAGGTGAAGCTTCTCGAAAGCGATATAAAAAGATGCGAGGAACTTGCAGAGATACTCGATAATACCCTGATAATAAACGGCGACGGCCGGAACATGGATCTTCTCGAGCAGGAAGGGATAACTGAAACCGATGCCTTCGTGGCCGTAACCGGGAATTCTGAGACAAACATCCTGTCGTGCCTTCTTGCAAAAAAGATGGGTGTGAGAAGAAC
>JBLNAO010000297.1:0-3064 GCA_050259395.1 Chloroflexota bacterium | reverse complement strand
TCGTGGTCTTCGCGCCAGGCTCTTCATCCGAAGAGCAACCCACGAGGCGACCTTCACCGCGGAAAGCCGTAGCCTCATTATTGTTAGCGTTCATAAGACTGATGAAAATGATTCACCTTTTTCTTTAATTTGATAATGGTTTTTAAAATTAATAATCAGTTCAATTTTTAAATTATTAGGGCGAAAATATGCATTCTGCAAATACATTGTATCATCTGAGTACCAGAAATATTAACACATAAGGCAATTTATTAACAACTGCTTTATTGCATCTATTCCTGATTTTGCTCAACATATTGATACATTGCATTTTATTACACTTTTTTCATTCCATTGATCGTCATCTCACACTTCTTGTTTTCAGTCAAATTTTTCAGCTGTGACACAATCTTTTTTCATCCGGAATATTTCCGGTCAACCATGATTCCAAAAATCATTCCAAAAATCAGATTTCGGACTCCGAAATCATAAAATCTGAAAAATCATTTTGCATCTGTGTGCCATAAAAAACAATCGCTGGTTTTTCTGTGTTAAGTAAACGTCGGTTACATCACCTTTTACAGTAGATTTAATTAACGTGATGTCGTATCTTTATGTTTATCGAAACGGAGCATTTTTTCAAATTATTTATTGTCTCCGCCTTCGCTGAATATTGATGAACAGAACAAACCATTCAGATAACAAAAGTATGGCCCTGAAATCTTTTTTCAGAGATGTGGGCGAAGCCATTGCAGGAAGCGAGCAGGATTTTACCGAGGGAAAGCTGGGCAGGGCAATCCTCATGCTTTCAATCCCTTCGATCCTCGAGATGGTGATGGAATCTGTCTTTGTGATCGTCGATATTTATTTTGTTTCGCGGCTCGGTGCAGATGCAGTTGCGACTGTAGGGCTTACTGAATCGCTTGTGACAATTATTTATGCTATTGCGATTGGTCTTGGAACCGCCACAACTTCACTTGTGTCGAGAAGGATCGGAGAAAAGAATGCTGAAGCAGCATCAAGAACTGCCATACAGGCAATATTCACCGGGCTTATAATTGCAGTAATTATAGGATTGCCCGGAGCACTTTTCTCCAAAGAGATCCTTGGCCTTATGGGCGCCTCTGAAAACATCGTCAGCAACATGTCGGGTTATATGAGGATCATGCTTGGCAGCAACGTTGTGATAATGATGCTGTTCATCATCAATGCGGTGTTCAGGAGTGCAGGCGATGCCGCAGTGGCAATGAAGGTTCTCTGGATAGGAAATATAATAAACATAATTCTCGATCCTTTATTTATTTTCGGCTGGGGTCCTTTTCCGGAGCTTGGTGTGACAGGAGCAGCAGTTGCTACATCGATCGGAAGGGGAACAGCTGTACTGGTTCAGTTTTATCTTTTGTTCTTTGGCAGGAAAAGAATCAGGCTGTTCTTTAATCATCTTGAATTTGATTTCAGGATAATGCTTAAACTTTTGAAACTTTCGATAGGAAGCATCGGTCAAAACCTCATTGGCACACTGAGCTGGATAGGAATGGTGAGGATCATCTCTATCTTTGGAAGCGAAATAGTTGCAGGCTATACGATTGCAATAAGAATAATCGGCTTTACATTGTTGCCATCATGGGGGATAAGCAATGCTGCATCCACTCTTGTAGGCCAGAACCTCGGTGCAAAAAAACCCGATCGTGCGGAAAGATCGGTGTGGATAACGGGATGGGTGAATATGATACTTCTGGGTATAATTGGACTTGTACTTTTCCTGTTTCCTGAATTCTTCATAAGATTGTTCATCGATAACGAAGATGCACTTTATTCAGGAATAAAAGGTCTGAGGATCATCAGCATAGGATTTATTGCCTACGGACTTGGAATGGTGCTTGTCAATTCTTTCAACGGAGCAGGTGATACGATAACTCCTTTGAGGATAAATATTTTTGCTTACTGGATTGTTGAAATACCTCTCGGCTGGGTGCTGGCTATAACTTTCGGAATGGAGGAGGAGGGAGTCTTCACTTCAATCCTGGTGGCAGAAACCCTGATGACTCTTATTGCATTTATTGTCTTCAGAAGAGGAAAGTGGAAGCTGAAGATTGTATAAAAGCTTTGCAGCGTCTAAGATGTTAACCCTGTATCTTTCCTCAGGCTCTTTATCAAACCTCTCTTTTTCTTTTGGTCGACTCTTCTTGCTTTAGAGGCATTTGTAGGTTGTGTCGGCTTTCTTTCGGGTTTAATAGTAAGAGCTTTTGAAAGCAGGCTGTACAATCTTTCTTCCGCTTTTTCTTTATTCCGGAGCTGGGTTCGTTCTGATTGTGAAACAATTAGAAGTTCTCCTTCATTGCTGATCCTGTTTTTCAACAAGCTCATGATCCTTTCTTTTTCAGCCTCTGATAAAGATGAAGCAGCAGGAATGTTGAACCTGAGTTCAACCCTTGTGTTGACCTTGTTCACATTCTGTCCGCCCGGTCCGCTGCTGCGAGATGTCGAGAACCGGAATTCGGAAGGATTTATTTTTGCAATTATGTCTTCAACGGTCATATAACTGTATTCCGCCACAAAGGTAAACAAAGGTGTTAAACAAAAAACAGGGCGACACCGGCAACGCTGATGATCGCTCCAGCAACTTCTGCTTTTGTCACTTTCTCATTATACAGCATTGTTGCAGGTAAAAGGATGAATACAGGGGTAAGAGCCATAATCGTTGAAGCTATCCCTGTTTTTGTGTACTTGACTGAAAGGAGTGAAAACGATACTCCCAGGAATGGTCCGAATAAAGCCCCGAGTGTAAGCGATTTCATTCCGGGAACATTCCTGATTGCCGATTTCACCATTGGCCATCTCCTGAGAACAGTTACAAGAACGGTGAAACCTGCAATTCCTGCAATGATCCTTATCTGGGTGGCGGCAAACGGATCATAATCGCCCATTCCGAATTTGCTCAGAACAAGCCCAAGCGCCTGACCAAGTGCACCGCCAAAAGCATACAGCACACCGACAGGAGCAAGCTTCATCCGGAATCTTTCATTCTCATTCTCCCTTGAGAAAATAGCCATCGAAATGCCTGCAAAGGTCAACGTCATTCCGA
>JBLNAO010000296.1:0-9967 GCA_050259395.1 Chloroflexota bacterium | reverse complement strand
TCCACGGGGTGTGGCGCAGTTGGTAGCGCGCTACGTTCGGGACGTAGAGGCCGCTGGTTCAAGTCCAGTCACCCCGACAAAGCCCGCCGGAATTCCAGTTATAAGGATGACGGCGGGCTTTTTCTTACCCACCCTGGCGTGGCGTTAAAGGAATAAGTCGGCGTCTTGTTTAAAGTGTTTACCTTTGCGGTAAAATTCCAGATCATGTCAATGCTCCATACACCCATCACCATTAAAGGTATAACTCTCCGGAACAGGATAACAATGTCTCCTATGTGCCAGTACTCATCAAAAGATGGTTTTGCCAATGACTGGCACCTTGTTCACCTGGGTAGCAGGGCGGCGGGAGGAGCCGGATTGATAATAATGGAAGCCACTTCAGTGCTTCCTGAGGGAAGGATCAGCCCGGATGATATGGGAATATGGAGCGATGAGCATATTGATTATCTGAAAAAAATCACCGGCTTCATTCACCGGCATGATTCTGTTGCCGGCATACAGCTGGCACATGCCGGGAGAAAGGCATCATGTGCCGCACCATGGAACGGAGGCATCCAGCTCGACCTCGCCAGTGGAGGCTGGCAGACATATGGCCCCTCGCCTGTTCCTTTCCTGGAGGGAGTCAGACCTCCTGAAGCGCTGGATGACAAAGGAATAGAGGAAGTTATCACAGCCTTCAGGAATGCTTCACGAAGAGCCCTTGAAGCAGGTTTTAAAGTAATAGAAATTCATGCTGCCCATGGTTACCTGCTGCATGAGTTCATGTCGCCTCTCAGTAATCACAGGACTGACGGGTATGGCGGTACTTTTGAAAACAGGATCAGGCTTCTCTGCAGGGTGATCGATAGCGTAAAAACAATATGGCCTCAGGAAAACCCACTCTTTGTAAGGATCTCTTCAACTGACTGGACAGAGGGTGGATGGACACTTGAAGACAGTGTCAGGCTGGCCGGGGTGCTCATTGAAAAAGGCGTTGATCTGATCGACTGTTCCTCGGGAGGAAACGTTTTCCATGCAAAAGTTCCGGTCGGTCCCGGCTACCAGGTTCCTTTCTCGGAAGCCATAAAAAAAACCGGGATGCTCACCGGTGCGGTGGGAATGATAACCACTGCGTCTCAGGCTGAATCCATCCTTGCGGATGGCAAGGCCGATATCATATTGATGGGACGCCAGCTTCTTCGTGATCCGTACTTTGCAATGCATTCCGCAAGGGAACTGGGAGATGATATCACCGTGCCAAAGCAATACCTCCGTATGAGGGAGATAAAAAGCTGACAGAGCTATTTCCGACTTATTATTGCAGAACCATTATTCGGCAAAACCTGGTAAATGATGAATTTTCCCAGGCTGTCTTCCCGGGCAGTTACTTCAGATGACAGTTTTTCCTGATTGATTATGGCCTCTTTCCAGCTTTTCGGCACGTATGTTTTTAATGTAACCGGGATATTGTAAAAGCCGGTGTCGAGGGTATGTGTAACATTCACGATAATCTCCTTGCCTTTGACTTCAGTTTCAACTTTCGAATTAAGCCTTTCACGCATATATCTCGCCACATCACCGAAGGTTGCAGTCCATAATTCATCCTTTGACTTTATGTAACTGAAATATTCTTCCAGGTACTGGCTGGTCAGAGCTTCCCAGCCAATGCCGTCAACTCCGTGGAACACGAGCACCAGCCACATGTTATCGTGTGCAGCCGTTGTATCGACCCAGGATTTCATGAGAGGCATTCCCGTTCTCCTGACTGCGCCTCTTTGCCATTGTATGTATTCATAACCATCACCTTCAGGGTTCTCCCGGCTGCTGCGATGATACTCCTTAAGGAAAGGTTCCCTGAGGCCGTTCCTGAGAGCCGGGTACACTGTGCTTGCGTAATCTATTGCCCTTTTATTTTCCGTTCCATAAGGAACTTCACCGGAATAGATATGCTTTTTACCGAGCTGGTTCATTATCTCATCGCGGCTCTTTTCAAGCTCATACATTGTATTAACTTCATCAAGAGCAGCTAACCTTGGATGTGTAACCATATGACTAGCAAATTCATGGCCTTTTGCAGCATAACTCCTGATCTCATCCCATGTAGCATCGACCGTATCGAGGATCTCGTAAGTTGCTCCTTTCAATGGCTGGAACTCACCGCGACGTACTTTGGAATACAATTCATCGATTAATTTATAAGCTCGATCGGCATTGCCTGCATCCAATCTCGATCCGGCATTACTGTGGTAAGCAAGCGTTCCCTTTAAGCCCAGGAATGCTGCTGCAGATGCACGCTCATAAAAATTCGTGCTGTCCGTTTTAACTGTTGCCGTTTCCTTTATGATTTCCTTTACAGGTCTGCCTGTAAAAGCTCCTAAATTGACTGACCCTCCGATTGTTCCGGTATTTATAAAAAAAGTGCCCGGCATTTCCAGCTTGTCCATCACCGGCATTGCCTTGCGGAACTGGTTTACCGTGCCATCATCATATGTAAGCGAGACCGCCCCTTTCTTGTTAAACTGCCATTTCGTAATTTCTGTTTTTCCGGTATTCTGTTCTGCACATGATACAAGAAGCAGGGTCGATAGTGATATCAGGATAATTCTTTTCATAGATCGGTTTTTTGAAAGTCAATAAAACTATTCAAAAAATCGTCATTTCAAAAATCAACAGGAATAATTTTTGAAAGAGGCTGATTATATGACTCTTACAAGCATTTTTCCTGAATTTTTCCCTGTGAACAATCCCAGGAATGCTTCAGGAAGCTTGTTGAATCCGTCGAGGATGGTCACTTTATACCTGAGTTTCCCTTCACTCAGCCATTGCGAAAGGGCTGCATAAGCCTCATCGAAACGGTCGTTGTAATCTCTTACTATAAAACCTTTCAGCAATACGCTCCTGGTAAGCAGGATTGACATCATGAAGCTGCCTTCCGGCATTCTTGTTGAATTATATTGAGAGATCTGGCCGCAGAGTGCAATCCTTGAATAAGAGGCAAGATTGGCGATCACCCCCTCGGTAATCTGGCCACCAACATTATCGAAATAAGCATTGACACCATCGGGACAAAGTTTTGCGATATCTTTTCTTATCGACCTCGAAGTCTTATAATTGACCGCCTCATCAAAACCGAAATCTTCCTTAAGCATCCTGCATTTGTCTTCGCTTCCCGCAATGCCGATGACCTTTGCGCCCAATAGTTTGCCAATCTGCCCGGCTACATGCCCCACCGCACCTGCAGCACCCGAAACAACCACGGTTTCTCCTGCTTTAGGCCGGCAGATATCAGTCATGCCAAAATATGCAGTAAGCCCAGGCATGCCAAGTATGCCCAGGTAGTACTCCGGGGGATATGTCACTGCATCGACTTTCTTCACCTGGGAAGCATTCCTTACAACATAAGTTGCCCATGGAAGATTTCCCGTTACAACATCACCTTCTGCAAATTTGCCGCTTCTGCTTTCAACAACTTCTGCTACAATCCCTCCTTCAGCTGTTTGTCCGGGGTCCCATGATTTTGCGTACGACTTGGTGTCATTCATCCTTCCGCGCATATAGGGATCGACTGAAATAAACAATGATTTAAGCAGAAGGTCATCATCCTTCAATGACCCGGTTTCTGTCTCTTCCAGTCTGAAGATTTCTTCAGCAGGCATCCCATGTGGCCTTGCAGAAAAAACATATTGTTGTGCTTTCATGATTCCTGTGAGATAACTGCCTTAAAATTATGCAATATATTTTCAGAATTATGATTCAGGCCCTGACTGATTTTATGATATCTTTTTCCCTGCCATCGGCCCCGGCCTGAGTGAATGTATTTCATAAATATGAACAAGAATCACGGCTTTTGGCTTGGGCATTCCGGCACTTAATGACCGCTCTGCCGCAATATCATAGATTTCACCTGTTGTAAAAACTTCCGGTGTGCCGAGAAAACGGTAACCGTCGAGAGTTTCCCTGTTTACGACAGCAACTGCAACCTTCGATCCGTCGAGGATATTCCGGTAGGTTGTGCCCCCGGTACCTTCAGAGAATACCAGTGTTTCATCATTTAACACCCTGGTTGACCGTTTGGGCGCATTGTTTGGCATGCAATCCCGGCTAACGGTAGCATAAAAGCATTGCTGGGCAGCAATCATCTCTTTCATATCCTGAGTAAGTGATGCCATATCTTAATATTATTAATGTATAAAAAACTAAGCTCCACTGATTTTATACTTTGACAGATCGCTGAAAGCCGGACCTTCTATCAGCTCCCCGTCTACCGAGAACCGGCTTCCGTGACAGGGACAATCCCAGCTTTTCTCGCCGCTGTTCCAGTGAACGATGCAACCCATGTGAGTGCATTTGGCGGAAACAAGGTGAAGGTGTCCGGACTGATCCATGTAAGCGGCTGCCTTGTCGTTCCTTAATTCCACTATCCTTCCTTCATCCGGACTGATGCCGGCAAGCTCTTCTTCATTTCCCCTGAAAATATAATCCTTCACAAGATGGGCCGTAACATCGATGTTCTCCTTTATGGTCTTCGCTGCGGATGCTTTGGGATTGAACCTCTTAGGGTCAAATGTCTTTGCCCAGGCGTTTTCACGGCCCGTTATCAGATCGCAGATTATCATTGATGCGACTGTTCCGTAAATCAGGCCGTCGGCTGAAAAGCCGGTTGCGATATACACATTTGCTTCCATGGGACTTGTTCCTATATATGGAAGGTAATCGGCAGGAGAATAATTCTGTGCTGCCCAGAGATGCGAGATCCCGTCCACTTTGAAATTATCCCTGAGGAAAGCTTCAATTTTGAGGAAACTTTCTTCAGTGAGCACCCTCGTTCCAACTTTTCTCGAATCACCAAGTGCTACAATATAATCGCCGGAAATGTCGCTCCAGGTCCTGATAGAGTATTTATCCCTGCCATCGAGCACCCAGTAAATCCCCTGCAGAGGAATATTCTCCGTGATCCTTGCGGCAACGGCATATTCCCTGTAAACCTCCATTTGGGCATGAGCCATATAGATACCCTTCGGAGTATGAGTAGCCTGAACAACCTTTTCAGCCTTCACCACGCCTCCTGTGGTTTCAAGGTAGCATGGATCATATTCTTTTATGCTTGTTACTTTTGTATTTTCATATATCCGGCAATTTCCCCCGGAAATTGCGCCTGCCAGCTGCCTTACATACTGCAAAGGATTAAACTGTGCCTGGTGGTCCACTCTTATGATTGCTGACATTCCGAAAGGAAAGCCTGCCGGCGGAGTGTCTCTTATGTTCAATCCTGCTGATTTCACAGCCTCGAATTCATTCTCAATTTCCTTCGAGGCTGTTTTCCCATGAGAAAAATAATTCCAGGAAACCCTTCTGAAACCACATTCGATACTGAACTCGTTTATCCTGTCCTCTATAAAAGCAAGCGCAGCAGCCCGCGACATTGCAACATCGGCTAAAACATCTTCTCCATGCTTTGATAGAATCGTATGAAACTGACCTGTTGGCACATAAAGGTTTCCTGTGGATGATCCGGTTGTTCCCATGCCCACTTTCCCTGATTCGAGAACGGCAACTTTTTTTCCTTGCATTGCGAGATTATATGCTGTGCTGATGCCTGTGATGCCCGCACCAATGATCGCAACGTCAACCTTAATATCTTCGGAAAGTGAAGGAAAGCCGGCAGTTTCGCCGGTTGCAGCTTCCCATAGTGATTTTGTGTGATTTGAAGCCATTTTTTATAAATTAGATTGAACGTATCCCGGACCCGCGACAGTGTACTGCAATAATTTGTTCTTCAGCCATTTGTTTAACTCTAACTTCAAATATTTTGTTCGGACAGTCTTGAAAATTATTTATGAAGTGTGACTCATCAATTATTCTATTAGTTTTACCTTCCGATTTTTTGGACATCAAATAATGCACCTATCATGAAGAAACTTCTTAAGCCTGTACTGCTGACTGCATTTATTATCTCGTCAGTTTCGGCAAATTCCCAGACGTTAAAGTGGGCAAAGCTTATCGGATCTGTGAAGGAAGAGTACAGCCTGAACCACCTGAAGGACACAGCCGGGAACATGTATATCTCAGGAAAAACGACGGGATCAATTTCCGGTGAAAATGCCGGGTTTAACGATGGTTTCCTGATGAAACTCGACAAAGCAGGAAAAATGATCTGGAAAAAGCAGTTCGGCTCAGGACAGGAAGAGGATGTCCAATGGTCTGCGATAGACAATTCCGGAAATGTATATCTGACAGGGTTCACGACAGGTTCGCTTTTCGGAAAAAACGTGGGAAAGGAGGATATCTTCATTGTGAAATTCAATCCGGAGGGAAAGCAGGAATGGCAGAAACAGGTGGGAACCGACAGTACCGACATTGCCAAAGGCATCTGCACGGACAGGAACGGATTTGTTTATCTTACGGGAGCTACCAACGGTGTCCTTGGCAAAAATTCATTTGGCAAATCCGATTGTTTCATCATGAAGATTGATGGTAAAGGGAAGATAGTTACAACAAGGCAGTTCGGAACTTCACAGGATGATAATGGTTATTCAGTCACAACAGGAGCAAATGATAATCTGTTTTTCTGCGGTACCACATGGGGCGACATGGAAGGAAAAAACGCCGGTTTCATCGATGCATTTACAGGTCATCTTACAAGCGATCTCGAACCGGTAAATTTTAAACAGTTCGGTTCTGATGGTTTCGACATGGCCCTCGTAGTTCATGCGGATTCCGAAAATAACCTTTATGTTGGAGGATCCACTTCAGGTAATTTCGGCGGAACGCAGTCAGGTGATGGAGATTGTTTCCTTCTCAAACAGAATGAAAAAGGAGACATCATATGGAACAAACAGTTTGGCACAGAACACCATGACGGAGTGCGGGGCATAGAGATAAATGAGGACATTCTTGTAAGCGGAGTCATGAACCTCCCTCCCGAAAAGGCCTTCGTAAGGATTTATGATCGCAACGGAAACATGACCTGGGAAAAAACATTCGAAACGGATGGACAGGGTGGCGGAACCTCAGGAAAAGATGTGGTTGCCGACAGGGATGGTTTCACATTGCTTGGACTCACAGGATCCGGTATTTTCGGACCTGTCATTGGTGAACACGATATTTACCTGCTGAAATTCAGCAGGAAGTAGAGCATAAGTCACCCTGGTTCAATTCAGACCTTCAACCAGGGTGAATTATGATTGATGCGGCGCGGGTTGAAATTAATGAACTTAAAGATCATCTTCTTTTTACCTGAACATCGATCCCTCCGGATTTGTCACCAAACTTATTGAGCCTGTATTTGAATGATAGCATCAGGTATCTTCCCAAAACTGATGTCTGTCTTTCCGTAAGTGTATTAAGCTCGCTCAATCTTACTATCCCGGTATTCCTGTTAAGAAGATCGACACATGAAAGTGTCAGTATGCCTCTTTGATTTTTCAGGAAATAATAATTTGCCTCCGTATTTACAAGTGGCACCAACCGGGATTCATTAAAGCTGCCTTTTGAATACCTTGTAATATCTGCAGATGCCATGAAGCTGAGCTTTTTACCGGGTACATACATTGCATCAGTAAACCATGCGATATCGGTGTAGGTATCATTCAGTGACTTCTGAAGTGAATACCTGGCGTTTACAATTGTTACAGCGGAGCCTGTTTCTATATCCCACTTTTCTTTCTTCCTGTTGCCGATAGTCAGGGAATATCTTTGCGTGAAGCTGTTGTTTATATTTTCGAAACCGTTAATGAGGCTCATACCCCTGTTGAATGACTCATCCACTACAAGGTTGATTTTTATGCCCAACGGCTTTACAGGTGTCGAAAAATCGATCATCCCCCCTGTGGTGAGATCATCCCTTACATTGACAAGCGAAACTACCTGCCGAAGATCATCATCGACTGTCCGTGAATATCCGACCTTGTTGAGAGCATATCTCATATTCATGCTTGTGAGAAGTGTGGTGAAGGAGAACTGATCGAACAGCCACCATGTAAGCCTGGCATTATGCATATACTCGGGCGACAGATCACGGTTTCCATAGATCAGGAACAGAGGATTTAGATTGTTCACAACTGGTAAAAGCTGCATGGCCCCGGGTGTGTTTACCATAGTGAAATAATCGATCATAACTCTTCTTCCGGACCTGTAATTGTATTCCATCGAAGCTGCAGGTGTGAGGAAGGCATACTTTTTCGGAATGCCGGCATCCCTGTTCAAAACCGTCTCATACTCACCCACTGTGGACAGCATCGAGAGAGTAAGATTGTTCTTTGCGGTAAGAAATTTCCACCTTAGACCGGGACGAATGTAAGTGTCAGATTTATCAAAATCGGGACTCAGAGCTTCGAATGGAATAAAATCGTTTTCCGCACTCCCTTGTCTCCTGTTTAATTTTTCAGCTGAATAGTTCAGTCCGATTGAAAGATCAATGTAGGAGCGGGGCGTTACCTTTTGGGTGAATGACAAGTTTCCCGACCAGGTTGCATTATCTGTTCCGATATCATAAAACTCGCTCTTCGAATCTGATGAAAGCGGATCGAAATAGAATGCGCGGTTACGGAAGCGGGTTGACGAATTGCTTCCCGACATTGTGCCTTTTGCAGATAACTTGAAGATCGTCCTGCTTTCGTTTATTTTATAAAGCCAGGAAGCATCGGCGTTTCCCGATAACCTTGAAATTATTTCATTTGAATTCCTCCTGAGCTCATTCAGCCTGGCAGCATCACTCCAGGATTCGGACCATGAAGTGAGATTATTCCCGGAAGGATAATACGAGAAACCTCCATTTAATATAATATTCTGTCTCTCGCCTGCCTGTTTCCTCAATCCCAGGTTTATCCTGTGTGCTGTGTCTGTTTTTATTTCATCCTGTGCACTGTTGACAAGGAACGAACCCGCTGGAGTATAATTTCTTTGTGATGATACTTCAGTAAGCTTCCTCCTGGAACCATTCCCGAGATAACTCAGAAAGAACCTGTCATTGTCCTTTCCCGACACTGAAAAGTTGAAGCCTGCAGCACCGTTGGAGCCGGTTCCGTAAACCGGCTGTCCGAAGTTAACAGGGAAATTTTCTCCACCAAGCAACACATGACCGTCACCCAAAGAAAATGATGATAGTCCGCCGCTGAAGTTTATATAATCACGCATGGAAAATCCCGGCTGGTTCACATTATTGTACATTGCCAGGGCAGCGAGCTGTGACTTTTTTGTAAACCTGTAAATTTTTGCGCCTGCCTGCGCTCGTTCACCTGTTCCTGCTCCTGCTGAAACATCCCCGAAGACACCGTCGCGTTTGTTTTCCTCAAGCACGAAATTCAATGTCTGGTTTCTTTCGCCATCATCAATTCCTGTAAATCGCGATTCGTCTGTAGGTTTGTCGAAAAGCTGAACCTTGCTTATAGCATCTGCCGGAAGATTACGGGTTGCAACTTTTGGGTCGTTCCCGAAGAACTCCTTGCCATCGACAAGCACATTATTGACATCCTCGCCGAGTGCTTTGATATTTCCTGCCCTGTCTACCTCGATACCGGGAAGTTTTTTGATGAGGTCTTCTGCCACAGCATCAGGTTTTACATTGTAGGCTTTGGAGTCATATTCTATTGTGTCGGCCTTGATCCTGATCGGGATCCTTTCGCCTGTTATCGTCACCTCATCTATTCCGAAAACTTTTGGAACAAGCAGAATGCTGCCGAGGTTTTCTCCCGCGGCGGGAACCTCCACACTCCTGTAAAAAGTTTTGTAACCCAGCAGTGATACCTGGAGAACATATGAGCCTTTTCTCACGTTCCTCATTTCAAACTGGCCATTATTGCCGGTGATTGAGAAGTAGAGCAGGGTCGAATCGGCAGGATTCAGAAGGACGGCAGCTGCAGAGGAGACAGGTTCAGCCTTGTCATTCAGTATCTCCCCGGTCAGCAAAAAAGTCTGTGCTGAAACCAGGCTGCAGATGCCAAGAAACGCTGTGATAAGAAAAATTTTCATCGCAGTTCTTATTGATGTC
>JBLNAO010000295.1:0-5435 GCA_050259395.1 Chloroflexota bacterium | reverse complement strand
AAAATTCTAACAATACATGATCTGAATTGTTGAAATATCGATAGCTCCTGAAAACCGGTCCTTAAAAATTGTTGAATATGAAACAGGAGAGCGATATTGGTATTGCCGGCCTCGGGGTAATGGGACGAAACTTCATGTTAAATCTTGCGGATCATGGATTCAATGTTGCCGGATTTGACATTGACCCCGGGAAGGTTGATTTTCAAAACAAGGATCAGCTTCATCAGATCCGTACAACCGGCAAAATTGAAGAATTTATTGCAATGCTCCGTCGACCCAGGGTCGTGATGCTGCTTGTCCCGGCCGGCAAGCCCGTTGATTCTGCAATTTCCGGTTTCATAAATCACATGCAGCCGGGCGACATTATCATTGATGCGGGCAATTCATATTTCAGGGATACTGACCGTCGCATAAAAGACCTGGCTGAAAGGGACATCATGTTTATGGGTGTGGGTGTATCAGGCGGTGAGGATGGTGCACGGAATGGCCCCAGTATAATGCCCGGTGGAAATGAAAAAGCCTGGGAAAGAGTTCGCACGATGTTTGAAGCTGCAGCTGCAAAGGTGAATGACATGCCATGCGCGAGCCTGTTGGGTTCAGGCTCATCGGGACATTTTGTTAAAATGGTCCATAACGGCATAGAATACGGAATAATGCAGCTCATCGCTGAAACATACGATATAATGAAGCACGGGCTGAAGCTGAATGACAACCAGTTGCATGATGTATATGATGATTGGAATAATACTGAACTGAACAGCTATCTCGTAGGCATTACAGCCGACATCTTTACAATCGACGATGAAACCGGCAGGGAAAAACTTATCAACAGCATTCTAGATATCGCCAGGCAGAAAGGGACCGGGATGTGGACGTCTCAGAGCGCAATGGAGCTCCAGGTGCCGGTTCCGACAATAGATTCGGCAGTGATGATGAGGAACCTTTCAGCATTTAAAAAAGAACGGCAGCAGCTTGGGAAAATTTACACTAAGAATCCGGGGAATGTCAATGGGGATAAGTTCCTGATAAAGCTCAAAAGCGCGTTATATGCAGGAATGATAATCACCTATTCACAGGGTATGTCATTGCTTGCCGCCGCGTCTGAGAAGTACGGGTATGGCCTGAAACTGAAAGAAGTAACCAGGGTTTGGAAAGGAGGATGCATAATCCGCTCCGCCCTGCTTAATGACATATCAGACGCATTTTCTGACCGGCCTGATCTTCCGAATCTCGTGATGGATGAACATATTTCCCGGAAAATTATCCGGCATATCTCACATTTGCGTGAAGTTGTTGTATATGCTGCTGAGACAGGCATTCCTGCACCTTCGATGATGGCATCGCTTGCCTGGCTTGATGCTCTCAGCAGCGAATGGTTGCCTGCCAATCTCGTCCAGGCACAGCGGGATTATTTCGGAGCACATACTTATGAACGGATAGATAAAAATGGAACATTTCATACAGACTGGTTAAAATTAAAAGTTCATGAAAATATTAGTCATTGACGTTGGCGGCACTCACATAAAAGTAAGCTCGTCAGAACACCTGGAACCAATAAAAATAAAGTCAGGTTCTTCAATGACACCTGAAAAAATGGTGTCCGATGTAAAAGAAAAGACACGCGAATGGCACTACGATGCAATAACGATTGGATATCCCGGGGCGGTTATTCACGGGCATATTGCAAGCGAGCCTTTCAATCTTGAACATGGCTGGGTGGGTTATGATTTTGAAAAAAATTTCAACCATCCCGTAAAAATCATTAACGATGCGGCAATACAGGCGCTCGGAAGTTACAAAGGCGGAAGGATGCTTTTTCTCGGCCTGGGTACAGGACTTGGAACCGCACTTATAATAGACGGTGTGATTGAGCCGATGGAACTGGCACACCTGCCATACAAAAAAGGTCACACGTATGAAGATTACATCGGACTCAGAGGCCTCGAAAAATATGGTAAAAAGAAGTGGCGCAGGAAGGTAAATGAAGTCACTGAAAAACTCAGGATTGCACTCGAAGCCGATTACGTGGTCCTTGGTGGAGGGAATGCCAGGCTGATCAAAGAATTGCCCACAGGAACGATTTTGGGAAACAATTCAAATGCTATAGCCGGGGGCATCAGGATGTGGACAGATAAAATTTATTCACCCGGCAAGAGTGATAAGCCGCCTATCAAGCCGAAATCTGATAAAATCGGCAAACCTCTACCAGAAGAAAAGAAAATTAAAAGGAGCCATTCGCAAAAAGTCATTCACTGATGAAAACGAATGAACATATATCTCCTACAATATTTGTTATTTTCGGTGGTGCGGGAGACCTGAGCTGGAGAAAATTATTCCCTGCATTATTCGACCTTTCCCTGGGTCGAGGCATCCCCTTTCATCTTGCAATAATTGCTGTTGACAGGAAATTGTCGGGTGAATCCGTACTGAAAGACCACCTTCATGACGGTGTCAACAAATTCTCACGTCATGGTAAAGCGGATGATGAAGAATGGGGCCATTTCGCGGAGAATATCTATTTGCTTGAGGGCGATTTCACGAAAAAAGAAACATATACCGCCCTGAAAAAGCAGTGTGATGACCTTGACGAAGTGTGGAAAACAAAAACCCAGCGCATCTTTTACATGGCCACCCCGCCTTCATTATTCAGTGAAATACCGAAACATCTCAATGAGGAAGGGCTTTCTGATGATATTCAGCACTCGAGGCTTGTGGTTGAAAAACCTGTCGGGTATGATCTGGAATCAGCAAGGCAGCTGAACGCGATATTCACAGAATGCTTCAAAGAATCGCAGGTTTTCAGAATAGATCATTACCTCGGGAAGGAAACGGTGCAGAATATCCTGGCATTCCGTTTTGCAAATCCCCTTTTCGAGCCGCTCTGGAACAGGAGGTATGTCGATTATGTTACAATCACTGTCGCTGAGGAACTGGGCATCGGGCACAGGGCCGGGTACTATGAACATGCCGGTGCATTGCGCGATATGATACAGAATCACCTTATGCAGCTCCTCTGCCTCATCGCCATGGAGCCAATGGTTTCGTTTGAGGCAGATGAGATACGTAATAAGAAAGCAGATGTTCTGCATGCAATCCGCCCAATACCGAAAGATAAGGTTGACAAATATGTTGTCCGGGGACAGTATGGCAGTGGTGCTCCGGGTGGAAAAAAAGCAGCCGGATACCGTGATGAGAAGGGCATTGCAGATGATTCAGTCACTGAGACATTCGTTGCCCTGAAGTTCAAGATAGATAACTGGCGGTGGCAGGATGTACCCTTCTACCTGCGAACCGGGAAGCGGCTCGCCGAACAGTCATCCGAGATAGTGGTACAGTTCAGGGCTGTCCCCCATCGTTCTTTTCCGAGAGAAGCCTCAACAGACTGGCAGCCTTCGAGTATAATAATCTCAATTCAGCCAAACGAGTGTATTACCCTTCGTTTTCAGGCCAGGCAGCCCGGTCCAAATGTCATTCTGAAACCTGTGGATATGAAATTTAACTACAGGGAAAGCTTTTCGGGACCATTCCCCGAAGCATACGAAACATTGCTCTGGGATATAATGCAGAATGATGCGACAGAATTTATGCGTGCTGACCAGGTGGAGGCATCATGGCAGATACTGAAACCTGTTCTTGAGGCCTGGTCTGAAAAAAAGCCTACTGATTTTCCGAATTATGCTGCCGGTTCAATGGGTCCGGCGGCAGCAGATGAACTCCTGGCAAGGGAGGGGCATTCGTGGGGTGAATTTCCCCATGTTCATTTCCATAAAGAAATTTCAAAAAGCCAAAATGATGGATCCGAAGGCACAGGAAGTTCAGGTGCACACAGATATAGATCAGTTGTGCATTAACACGATCAGGTTTCTTTCCGTTGATGCAGTTCAGAAAGCGAATAGCGGCCACCCGGGATTGCCTCTTGATGCAGCGCCGATGGCATATGTGTTATGGACCAGATACCTGAAATATAATCCACGCAACCCCGACTGGTTCGACCGCGACAGGTTCGTCCTTTCGGCAGGTCATGGTTCAATGCTCCTGTACAGCATGCTTCATCTTACAGGATATGACCTTTCGATGGACCAGATAAAACATTTCAGGCAGTTTGGAAGCATAACGCCCGGACACCCTGAAAGGGAGCTTACTCCCGGGGTTGAGACAACAACCGGCCCGCTTGGCCAGGGACTAGGCAATGCGGTTGGGATGGCTATTGCCGAGGCGTACCTGGCAGCAAGGTATAACCGGCCTGGGATGGAAATTGTGAACCATTATACATATTGTATGGTAAGCGACGGAGACCTGATGGAAGGTGTTTCTTCCGAGGCTGCATCGCTTGCAGGACATCTCAAGCTGGGGAAGTTAATATTTATGTACGATTGCAACCACGTAACTCTCTCAGCTTCAACCAACATTGCTTTTACCGATGATCACAGGAGGAGGTTTGAATCCTATCACTGGCATGTGCAGACCGTTGAGGACGGCAATGATGTTGATGCCCTGAGCGCTTCTGTCAGAATTGCCCGTGAAGAAACTTCCAGGCCATCGATAATAATTGTGAGGACACATCTTGGATATGGCTCACCAGCCAAACAAGACACATTTGAAGCCCATGGCTCGCCACTCGGTGAGGATGAAGTGAAGAAGACTAAGGAGAACCTCGGCTGGCCCGCTGATGCTTTATTTTACGTTCCTGAGGAAGCCAGGGAGTATTTTCTGAAAGCTATTGACCGGGGACGGCAAAATGAGAGTGAGTGGAATAAAAAGTTCGAAGCTTATGGGAAACAGTATGCAAAGGAAGGAAAGGAACTTCGGCAGTTAATTAATGGAGAGCTGCCTGAGGGCTGGGATTCGAAGATCCCCGTGTTCCCCCCCGATCAGAAGAAAGGCATGGCAACACGTATTGCTTCCGGTAAAATAATGAATGCTGTCAGCCCTTCTCTCACTGGTTTTATAGGGGGCTCTGCGGATCTGAATCCTTCAACTTTTACAGCACTGAATGACGCAGGTGATTTCGGCAACCCCGATGTCCGGGGAGATCTTCAGGGTTCGGTGGGAGGAGGCTGGAGCTACGCCGGAAAGAATATCTTTTTTGGTGTCAGGGAACATGCAATGGGAGCAATATTGAACGGGCTTTCTGTTCCGAATGGGATGATCCCGTTCGGTGCAACATTCCTTACTTTCTCCGATTACATGCGCCCGTCGATAAGGCTTGCAGCCCTGATGAAAGCGCATGTTATATATGTCTTTACGCACGACAGCATAGGCCTGGGAGAAGATGGTCCGACACACCAGCCGGTGGAACACCTGGCTGCACTAAGGGCCATACCAGGATTGACAGTTATCCGACCCGGCGATGCAAATGAAACAGCAGAAGCCTGGCGTGTTGCAGTGAAAGCCAGGAATCCGGTAGCACTTATCCTCAGCAGGCAGAACTTACC
>JBLNAO010000294.1:0-9141 GCA_050259395.1 Chloroflexota bacterium | reverse complement strand
ATCCTGAAAATTCAGGAAAGCATGGTGAGGAAAATTGTCACCGAGCTCAGGGATTATGACAACCTTTATTATGAAGTCTGCAACGAGCCATATTTCGGAGATACGCTTGCACTCAGGCAATGGGAAGAACACATGACAATGGTTGTGGCGGATGCTGAGAAAGATTTTGGTCAAAAACATCTTATTTCCAACAATATTCAGAACGACTTCAAACTTGTTCCTGCGCCAAGGCCGGGTGTTTCAATTTATAACTTTCACTATGCAAGCCCGCCGCGTACCGTCGGTGCAAATTATCACCTGAACAAGGTCATCGGCGACAACGAGACAGGATTCGACGGGATTGAAGATCTTCCATACAGGAGGGAAGCATGGGAATTTATACTTGCCGGGGGAGCCCTCTACAACAACCTGGATTATTCCTTCACGGCTGATAGTGAGGATGGGTCCTTTCCTGTAAGAAAACCACAGCCGGGCGGTGGCGGAAAATCACTCAGGCTTCAGCTTAAGACACTTGCAGGATTCATGAACAGCCTCGATTATATTAATATGAAGCCAATGGGAAGTGAAATGTTCAGGATTGTTTCAGGGGGAAAGGAGACCTTTGACGGTCTTTGGAAAGAAGGTACTTATGCATTATACATAAATACCAATGACACCGGGACAAAAACGACTGAATTCGAAATTAACATACCGGCTGGTTCCTATGAAATTACATGGACAGATACGCGCTCCGGAGAAAAAAGATCGGAAATGAAAGATCATGCTGGTGGTTGGTTTAAAGCCGTTACTGAGAGATATTCTGAAGACATTGCACTTCTTTTAATAAGGAAATAAATGATCAGACTTGTTTTTTCTGTTTTCCTTCTTTTCCCCATCCTTCTGATGGCCCAGGAACCGGACAGCACTTCAGCTTTGTCGGGGATGCTTGAATCGGAGCGTTCATTCAGCAGAGCATCTGCGATGAACGGAACCAGGGATGCATTTGCGGAATACCTGGACGAGTTTTCAGTGATATTTACCAGCCAATGGATCACGAATGGCAAAGAAGTCTGGAGCAAAAGAGCTCCTTCCCCCAGGATTCTGAAATGGGAGCCGGAGTATATGGATATTTCACTCAGCCGCGACTTCGGCGTCAGCACTGGTCCATGGGAAGCCCAGGAATACAGGCCAAATACCAGTCCTGTGGGAACCGGTTATTTTCTTTCGGTGTGGGCTGTCGGAGAGGACGGGAAATGGAAAGTAAAACTCGATGCAGGAATCTCTTGCCCTCCGCCTCCCGATGAAAAAAAGCATTTGTTTTCATTTCCTGAGGGGGATGACAAACCTGTATTGGATCCTCCCCGCCAAAAGTATGATGCAAAAATTCTGATTGATGAAGAATCTGAAATGCTTGGAACCTGGAAAAAGAATCCTTCCTTTTCAACATGGTCCTCTTTCCTTGAAAAGGATGCCAGGATAATGAGAAATGGACATCTTCCTTCACAGGATCGCGATACACTCAGAAAATGGATTTCCGAGGTGGGAAATATGCTCACCTGGGAAGCACTGGGCAGTGCAGTTGCCAGCTCGGCAGACCTGGCCTGCACTTACGGAATTGCTGAAGCGCAGGGTAAAAAAGGCAATTTTGTACGGATATGGAGAAAGAATGCTGAAGGCCAGTGGAAAATAACAATTGACATGTTCAATATCGATTGATTTTCAGCATGTTCCCATAAATATTCGTTTAAAATCCGTATCTTTGAACTTTTCCTGAATTTTCTCCGTTTAAGAAGCAAAGACCGGATTCCTGATGAGGAAAGCCATAAAGATATTTTTAATACTTGCTATTGTATTATTCCTGGGGGCTGCCGGTTTTGTGACAGCTGTGTATTATGGCGCTTTCGGCCATCTTCAGACAAGGGAGGAACTGCTTAATTATAAGAACGCCACAGCATCTATTGTGCTCTCCCACGAGGGTGAATTGCTTGGAAAATATTTCTCCGAAAACCGGACGAATGTTTCATTTGCCGAAATACCGCCTCACCTTATAAATGCTCTTATTGCCACTGAAGATATCCGTTTCTTCAAGCATAAAGGCTATGATGTGAAGAGCTTTTTCCGTGTTCTTGTCAAAACCATTCTGCTGAGGAACAAGAATGCAGGGGGAGGCAGCACAATAACCCAGCAGCTTGCAAAGAACATGTATGGCAGGGCAAATTACGGCAGGGTTACTATTTATGTAAACAAGGTGAAGGAGATAATCCTGGCAAGAAGGATTGAAAAATCCTTCAGCAAGCAGGAGATACTGCTTCTTTATCTGAACACGGTCTCTTTCGGTGAAAATGTTTACGGGATCGAAGCTGCGGCACGGCGTTTTTTCAATAAGGAGGTCATGAACCTTAATATAGAGGAAGGTGCCGTTCTTATAGGGATCCTTAAGGCAAATAATTTCTACAACCCCCGCCTTTATCCTGAAAATGCGACAAAACGCCGGAATGTTGTACTTGGACAGATGAGGAAATATCAATTTATCAGTCCTGAAGAAGCTGATTCCCTCATTTCACTGCCGCTTGTCGAGAATTACCTCAACTATGAAAGCCGGGGGCCGGCAGATTATTTCCTTTATCAGGTGAAGCAGGAAGCACAAGGTATACTACAGACAATCGAAGCAAAAACCGGACTTCACTGGAACATTGAGGAGGATGGCCTGGTAATAACCACAACACTCGATCTGACACTTCAGAATTATGCGAACAAGGCCTTCAGCGAGCATCTAAAGATCATGCAGGAGCGCCTGAATAAGCAATATAGCACCACAAATGGCAAAAGAACCGCGGCTGCAGTTGCAGACCGGGAGCTCAAGCGTCTCGAAATGATGGGCAGGGCTAATGAACCAAGTCTCCAGGATTATGGTGACGACAGTACTTTCACGGGTCCTATTACAGTGAGGGACAGTATGATCAGGGCAGTAAAGGTGCTCCAGGCAGGTATGATAGCTATGAATCCGGTTTCTGGTGAAATAAAAGCTTATGTGGGAGGCATAGATTTCAGAACCCAGCCTTACGATCAGATACTGGCCAGGAGGCAGGTTGCATCCACATTCAAGCCTATTCTTTATGCAACCGCATTCGAGCAGGGAATGCAACCATGCACCTATCTTGACAATGATTCCATAACCGACACCGGTATTGAAGGCTGGAGCCCTCAGAACTTTGACCATACGTATGGAGGCAAGTACTCACTTGCAGGCGCATTGGTGCATTCAATGAATGTACCCACCTACAATCTCTACATCAGCACAGACTTTGAAAAGCTCGATACGATATGGACAAATATGGGTTTTTCTTACACCCTTAATGACTATCCTTCCGTGCCAATGGGAACAGCGGAGGCAAATGTGAAGGAGATGGCTGTCGCTTATTCAACTTTTGCGAACAGGGGATTTAAGATTACACCCGTCAGCATTGTCTCCATCAGCACCTCTGAGGGAGAGCTTCTCTGGAAGAATGAGTTTATAAAACCGACTGTAAGGATTATCAGTGAAAATACTGCGATGCTGATAAGCGGCATACTCCGAAGGGCAATAACAGGTGGAACCGGCACACCCCTGATAGGCACCTATGGTGTAACCCTGCCTTTTGCCGGGAAGACCGGTACATCGCAGGATTATGCCGATGCATGGTTTGCTGCATTCAATCCGTCGCTTGTTCTTGTAAGCAGGGTGGGTGCCTCGACACCTTCAATACACTTCACTAGCGGCTCGAACGGCTCAGGCAGCACTCTGGCCCTTCCACTGATCGCAAGGACACTCAGGGATGTCCAGCAAAATAAGGAGCTTTCAAAAAAGCTTGTTTCTTACTTTCCCGAGCTTCCCCCGGAAATAGCGGATGAGCTTAATTGTCCTGATTTCAAGGAAATTACATTCTTTGAAGAGATAATCGACATCTTTAAAGGAAAGAGACCTTCCCACAGAGAAATACTCACACCTGAAAGGCCAAAGGAACCGAGGCCTCAGGAGCCTGCACAGGAGAAAAAGAAATCGATTTTCAGAAGGCTGTTCGAGAGGAAAAAATAGCTTTCAGCGGAGGTTTTTCAACGGCCAGAACAATTGAGACATATATAATTAAAAGAATCGTATGGAATGCGATGCTGAGCATCCTGTTATCCACTTTCACGAAAACATTTACAAAATACAATGCGACTGCCACTCCTAGATAAAACAAGAACCTCGGTATATTGTACTTCACGGGATAGTACTTTTGACCGATCAGATATGAGAGTACCATCATGCAACCGTAACAGATGAATGTTGCCCACGCTGACCCGTAGTAACCATGCAGTATATGATCGGCTGAGCGGGGTATCCACCAGAAATTCAGAATAAAGGTTATGGCCGCACCTATTACTGAAAACCAGGCTCCCCATATTGTTTTGTCGGCCAGTTTGTACCACACAGAAAGGTTATAATAAACCCCCAGGAAAAGGTTCGCCATAATAAGTATCGGAATCACGATTCTTCCTTCATGATATAACCTGCCGACGAGCATGGGCAGGATAAAATCATCGAGATAAACCATTGTCCCGAGGAAGATCAGTGAAACCGTTATAATGAAATAATTCATCACCTGGGCGTAGACATCCCTGGCATTTTGCTGCCTAGCCTGGGCAAAAAAGAATGGTTCGGCTGCATATCTGTAAGCCTGGATGAAGATTGTCATCAGTATGGCTATCTTGTAGCATGCTGAGTAAATGCCTACCTGGTATTCTGCATCTTCAGGCGACATTGGGAGAAGATACCTAAGAAGCAGCCTGTCGAAAGTCTCGTTCACAATCCCTGCCATTCCTGCAAAAAGCAGGGGAAAAGCATAGATCATCATCTTTCTCCAGAGGGCACGGTCAAGCTCCCATTTAACGGAGAATATTTCAGGGATCAGGAGTGCCAAAACTACGCCGCTCGAAATGAGGTTTGAAATGAAAATATATTCGATATTCCAGTCCTGCCTGTAGAAAAATCCGACAACGCTGCTGATTGTTTCCGAATTGCTGTTCCTGAGCATCCACGGGCAAGCCAGTATGAAGAAGAGGTTAAGCACTATATTGAGGAATATGCCTGTCATTTTGATCCTTGCGAACCGTCCGGGCCTGTTCATTGCCCTCAGTCGTGCAAAGGGGATGGCTGAAAGCGTGTCGAGGGCAAGTATCCATCCAAACCACGCAACATACTTCTTCTGATCTTCATAATCGATGAAGCGGGCTATCGGCTCAGCAAAAATGAGTACAGCCGCAAGAAAGACAGAAGTTGTAAGGATTATTGAAAGCAATCCGGTGCTGTAGACCTTGTCTTTTTCCTCTCGCTGCTGGGAGAATCTGAAGAATGCGGTTTCGAGTCCATAAGTGAGCACTACCAGTAAAAACGCGGAATATGAATAAAACACGCTGACCGTGCCGAACAAACCAGGCTCAAATACCCGCGTGTAGAGCGGTGTAAGAAGATAGCTGAGAATCCTTCCAAGGATAAGCGGGATCCCGTATACAGCAGTCTGTCCGGCAAGTTTTTTTATGGCACTCACGTGTGCAAATATAATCTATGATTTCGGATTTCGGATTTTCGATTTCGAATTCTATCCGGGTCAAATTTGATTATCAGAGATGCTGATTTGCTGAAACAAAATTCTGATTGTATTGTTCTTCGTACAGTAATCATTTAAAACCATACAACATGAAAACAGAAGCTTTGACGAAGACAAAATGGATAGTTGACAAAGCACACAGCGAATTCGGGTTCAAGGTTAAACATCTGATGATAACCTGGGTTAAAGGTGTTTTCAGGGATGTTGAGGCGACTGTATACACCGACGGGGATGATTTTATGACCTCACAAATAGAAGTGAGAATCGAAGTTGCTTCAATATACACCGGCGATGAAAAAAGGGATGCTCATCTCAGGAGTCCCGATTTCTTCGATACCGATAATCATAAGCAGGCTGTATTCATGAGTAAAAAACTCGAAAAGACCAGGGATGAGGATAAATATATTCTTTATGGCACTCTTTCAATCAAGGGTGTTGAGGTCCCCGTTAAGCTCGATGTTGAATATGAAGGATCCATGAAGGATCCCTGGGGGGTCGAAAAAGCTGGTTTTGTTGTCACTGGCGAAATAAGCAGGAAAGACTGGGAGCTCACCTGGAATGCCAGCCTTGAGACCGGTGGAGTGCTTGTCGGCGATGCTGTGAAAATCAACTGTGAGATACAGATGATGAAGGCCAATACTGATTCTGTCGCATGATCACATTTTAACAGTTTGTTTTTATGGATAGCAATTCAAATGAAGGTTTAGTGACTGAACCAGGTTTAAAATCGGAAGATGCAGCCAGAGCCGGCGGTAGCCCGGCCGCATCTCCTGCCAGTCTCAAAGCAGGGGAGCCATTGACTGAGAAGGTATATTATCCTTCAGCCAGGGTCATGGAACAGGCAAATATCAGGGAATACGGGAAATTGTATGACTGGTCGATCAATCATCCGGAAGAATTTTGGGAAGAGCAGGCAGGGCATCTTTCATGGTATCGTAAATGGGACAAGGTTCTCGACAAGTCAAATCCACCGTTCTTCAAGTGGTTTGCCGGGGGAAAAACCAACATCATCCTCAACGCTATTGACCGTCACCAGGAAAATGCCAACAGGAACAAGCTTGCCCTGATGTGGGAAGGCGAGCCGGGCGATACACAGTCATTCTCCTATCATGCCCTGAACCGCGAGGTTTCCCAGTTTGCCAATATCCTGAAAAGCATGGGTGTCAGGAAGGGCGATGTTGTTACAATTTACATGCCCCAGATACCCGAGCAGATATTTGCAATGCTGGCCTGCGCCAAGATCGGTGCAATACACAGTGTGGTATATGGCGGATTCAGCCATGAGGCTCTTGCCGACCGCATCAATGATGCCAACAGCAGGGTTGTAATCACTGCCGATGGTGGGTTCAGGCGTGGTAAGATTGTCGAAATGAAAAGTGTCGTCAACAAGGCAATGGAGCTGTCACCTACAATGGAGATTTGCATCACCGTCAGGCGTACCGGCATCGATGTCTATATGGAAAATGGCCGTGACTACTGGTTTCATGATCTCAAAGGCCTTCCCATTGCATCTTCCAGATGCGAGACAGAGCAAATGGATTCCAGCGACATGCTCTTTCTTCTCTACACTTCAGGTTCAACAGGTAAACCCAAGGCTCTCATACATACACATGGCGGTTATAGCGTCTTTACTTCAACCACTCACAGGATGGTGCTCGACATCAAACCTGAAGACAGGTACTGGTGCGCGGCAGACCCGGGTTGGGTAACAGGTCACAGCTATATTGTCTACGGCCCGCTTATCAACGGTTCCACAATTCTCCTGTATGAAGGAGCACCCAATCATCCCTACCCCGACAGGTGGTGGAAGATGGTGGAAAGGTACGGGATAAATATCCTTTACACATCCCCAACGGCAATCCGTGGCCTGATGAGGTTTGGAGATTCCTGGCCCAATCGCAATAATCTCAGCTCCCTTCGCCTTCTTGGCTCTGTCGGGGAACCTATCAACCCGGAAGCATGGAGGTGGTTCCACCAGGTGGTGGGAGGGGGGAACTGCCCGATAATAGACACCTGGTGGCAGACTGAGACCGGCGGGTTCATGATCTCTCCGCTACCTGTCACACCTTTGAAACCCGGTTCGGCAACCTTGCCATTTTTCGGTATTGAAGCCGGTATTGTTGATGATAAGGGGAACGAGGTAAATACAGGCGAGGAAGGAAACCTTGTTCTTAAATTGCCATGGCCGGGACTCACAGCGGGAATTTACCGCGACCCTCAAAGATTTATCGACATGTACTGGAAGAAGTACAGCAAACAGGGATGGTATCTCACCGGCGATGCCGCAAAGAAAGACAAGGACGGCTATTACTGGATAATAGGGAGAACAGACGATGTCATAAAGGTGAGCGGTTACAGGCTTGGCAGCGCCGAGATCGAAAGCGTAATGGCAAGGCATCCTGCGATTGCAGAATCTGCTGCAATCGGGTTGCCGCACCCTTTGAAGGGAAACGGAATCCACATCACGGCAGTGCTTCGCCATGATTTTTCACCCTCCAAAGAACTTGAACAGGAGCTTATTACTCATATGATAGAACATCTTGGTCCTATCGCCCGTCCCGAGGTTATCGTATTCACCGACATCCTTCCGAAAACAAGAAGCGGAAAGATAATGCGACGCGTTCTTAAAGCCAGGGTATTGGGACTTCCTGAAGGGGATCTCAGCACGATAGAAGATTGATGCCGGTATAATAATCCTGATTTTTTTAGTATGTTTATATTCCTGATCCCGCTGCAACGCGGGACAGGTTTTTATAAACGTACCATTATGAGGACATTATTTCTTTCACTTTGCCTATTGCTGGTTCTCGCCGGCTGTTCAGAAAATAACAAAACTGCAATTTCACTGAGCGAACAAGCCCGTACCAGGCTCCTTTTTGATGATGAATGGAAGTTTTCAAGGGGTGACACGCCCGGCGCAGAGTTTCCAGGTTTTGACGATTCCTCATGGAGATTGCTCAACCTGCCTCATGACTGGAGCATTGAAGACCTCCCGGGGAAAAATACCCCCATCGATTCTTCCGCAGCAGGTGGTCTGGATGCCGGCTATCTTGTCGGAGGAACAGGATGGTACCGGAAAAGCTTCGTAATGCCCGATAAGACTGAAGGACAACAATACCAGATTGAATTCGATGGTGTTTACATGAATTCCGATGTCTGGCTTAACGGGAAGCTTCTGGGCGAACATCCTTACGGATATACCAGCTTCAGGTATGACATTACCGGCGATCTTATCCCGGGTAAGGAAAACATACTTGCTGTCAGAGTCAGGAATGAGGGACATAACAGCCGCTGGTACACAGGGTCGGGTATTTACAGGCATGTCTGGTTTACATCTACGGGGAAAGTGCATCTTGATCCCTGGTGGACATTCATTTCTGGGTCTTACAACGGCAACGATGTAAAAATCAGTTCAGCCTCCTCCATATTCAACGATTCCGGCGAAGGTCTTGACATTGTATATGTTACCAGGGTTCTCGACAAGTCAGGAACTGAAATTGTGAAGACAGAAACCCGCCAGGCCATTCCTGCA
>JBLNAO010000293.1:0-3202 GCA_050259395.1 Chloroflexota bacterium | reverse complement strand
GTGCCCAATTATGCCTGGTCATTCGAGCTGATCTCGCCCGAAAACGGGCTGCTCCTCGAGAGCTCGGGCAAGCTTCTTGAATGTTCGTTCGACACAATCATGTACCTTCAGGGCAGAAATGTCCTTGGTCAGTCACATGACCGCTTTCAGCATGAGTTCCCGATAAGGTTCGACTTCCTCGATACCTTTGATGGCGGGAACCTTTCCATACAATGCCATCCCCGTCCGGATTATACTCATGAAAATTTCGGCGAGAGCTTCACCCAGGAAGAAACATACTACATCCTCGATGCAGCGGATGATGCAAATGTTTTCCTGGGCTTCAGGGAAGATATTGAACCTGAAGAATTCAGGAAAGAGCTGGAGGAAAGTTTCCTGGAAACAAAGCCTGTTGAAATTGAACGGTACGTTCAGAAGCACAATTCCCAAAGGCACGATCTCTTCCTGATACCATACGGAACGATTCATGGCTCCGGAAAGAACAACCTCGTCCTCGAAATCAGTTCTACCCCGTACATTTTCACTTTCAAGATGTACGACTGGCTTCGTCCCGATCTCGACGGAAAGCCGCGACCTTTGAACATCGACCGTGGAATGAAGAATCTCTTTTTTGACAGGAAAGGTGAGTATGTGACTGAAAGACTGATTTCAAAGCCCGCCTTGCTGGAGAAAGATGATGGCTGGGAGCTGTGGCATCTGCCGACCCATGAAACCCATCTTTACGATATCCAGAGGTATGTAATAAAAGATTCCGTTCAGGTAAAAACAGAAAATAAATGCCATGTCCTGAGCCTTGTTGAAGGAAGTAAAATAACTGTCGAAACGGCCAATGGACTTAAGCAGACATTCAATTATGCGGAAACTTTTATAGTTCCGGCTGCTGCAGGAAGTTACACCATTTCAAACAAATCTGATCAAATGGCAATGGTTGTCAAAGCATTTGTAAAATGACAAAAATTATAAGATCAAGGAGTTAGCCACGAATGCACGAATGCCGGTACACATGTCATCTATTTGGAAAAAGGCTGGCCACGCGCGATCTGGAATCCATGAATCAAACACAGTATCAAAAAAACCACCTGAAGATGAAAAGACTTATATCAATTTTGTTTTTATTTTTTGTCAGTTTACTGCTGACCCAGGCACAATCGTTCATCACTTCAGATGATTATCTTATAAATGGTTATAATCAGAAAGTTGCAGGGCAGGATTTTGATTATCATTCCTGCATCCCCGGCTTGCGCGAAAGCCTCCTGCTGAGGGCAACCAGCGGAAAAGATTTCATTGAATGGCAGACTGAACCTGCCCCTTCACGCATCAGCAAAAAATATGCAACATACATCTGGGTGGCGGCAATCGGTTCCAGTTCCGGCAAAGCTCAAATGGACCTAAGCGTCGACAATTCCGAAAGCTTCTCTTTCTATACCGACGGAAAGAAGAACTGGAGCCTGGCAGGTCAAAACGGTTCCAGCCTGAGCTTCAACACAGTCATGGTTGATCAGAACGGCGACAATCATGGGTACATGGTCCTGAGAATACCGGCTGAAAAAGCCGGTCAGAAGCCTTTAAACATAAGGGTGACAGGCGGGAAGAACAATCTTACCTCCTGGTACATGACCTTTAAAAAACCTGTGAAAACAGGCGTTGTCCTGAATCCTTTCCCGGCAATAATCAGGAAAGGAAATTCTGAGCTGCAACTTGTCGAAGCAGGTATCTTCTATTTTGGCGACAAAGCTGAAGCAAGGATCTTCGCAAACGGGAAACAGATCGATAAAGCCACGCTCGTATTTGGCTACAATGCAGTGAACCTTGGTTTGCCACCTGTTACAAAGCCTTCAAAAACAGAGCTTAAAGTTGTGGCAGGGAATTTTTCGGAATCCACCAATGTTACTCTCGAACCTGTAAAACACTGGTCCATCAGGTTCATCCAGCATTCACACACCGACATAGGCTATACACGTTCTCAGACAGAGATCCTTGCGGAGCATCTCAGGTACATCGACTATGCGCTCGATTACTGCGATGCCACCGACAATTATCCCGATGAAGCGAAATTCCGCTGGACGTGCGAGGCATCGTGGCCTGTGGATGAATATCTCAGGTGCCGTCCCGTGGAGCAGGTGGAAAGACTTTTGAGGAGAATAAAGGAAGGAAGAATTGAGGTCACGGGTATGTACTTCAATTTCGACGAGCTTCCCGATGAAAGGATACTTGCCGCTTCGCTTGCGGCTGCAGGAAGGATCAGTAATAAAGGCATTCCCGTCAAAGTGTCGATGCAGAATGACGTGAACGGCATTGGCTGGTGCATGAACGATTATTTCAACAGTCTGGGAGTGAAATACCTCAACATGGGAACACATGGCCACAGGGCTCTCATCTGTTTCAATATTCCCACAATGTTCTGGTGGGAATCACCTTCGGGCAAAAGGCTCCTGACATTCAGGGCTGAGCATTACATGACCGGTAATACAGTGCTCGAAATGCAATCGGGCGACGTCGACCGGTTCAGGAATAATCTCATGAATTACCTTATTTCGCTTCAAAGGAAGGGCTATCCTTATGATGAGATGTCGATTCAGCATTCGGGTTACCTGACAGATAATTCACCGCCTTCGACAATTGCAAGCGACCTGATAAGAAAATGGAATGAGGTTTATGCATGGCCCAGGCTTACCACTTCAACAACGGAGGAGTTTTTTGCCTCAATGGCGAAGGACCATGGAAGCGAATTCCCGGTGATCAGGGGAGCATGGCCGGACTGGTGGACTGACGGATTCGGTGCATCGGCACGCGAGACTGCTGCAGCAAGGGTTGCGTCGGCCTCGCTAAGCTCGAACACGGCCGGGCTGGCAATGGCTGCCTCAGCCGGGATAAAAATGCCGGAAGATATAAAAGGCAGGATCGATCTTGCAAACAATGCCCTTTTGTTCTACACCGAGCATACGACAGGTTATTCCGAAAGCGTAAGGGAACCACTCAGCAAACCAACGATGGAGCAGAGAGCGATGAAAGAATCCTATGCCTGGGAAGCTAATCGCCGCACCGCATCGATCGGCGAGGAAGCGATGGGACTTCTTCAGAGCCTTTTCAGAAGGGAAGCAGAACCTTCGCTTGTGATCTTCAACACATTGAACTGGAACCGGTCGGGACTCGCATCTGTCTATATCGATCACCAGCTGGTCCCCAGGGGAAAGATGGCAGG
>JBLNAO010000292.1:0-4730 GCA_050259395.1 Chloroflexota bacterium | reverse complement strand
CAAACGTAAGATGATGGGAAATATGTTAAAGCTGCTTACGGGAAAGCAACTTTAAAAAGAAGGGAGTCTGAGAAAATTTTTACTACCTGTGAACATTGAAATAAAAAGAACCGACTATTTTTTCAAAAAAAATCATTCAGGTAAATAATTTCACTGATATCCTTTAACAGGTTAGATATTTCACCAGTATCCGCTACAAGGAAAAAGCCAGGCACGAAAGTGCCCGGCTTTCTTGTTTTCCAGCCAAGCCATGCTTCCTTGAGCGAAGGTTGGAAAACAAGAAAGCCGCAGAACCGCGTCAGCGGTTCGTGGCTTTTTCCTTGTTAAGGTACCCAAAAAGGATCACGAGCGAAGCCCGCCTATGCCGGAGGCTGCGGCGGGCGAAGCGAGTAATCCTCTCAGCTACCAGAAATCATATACTTGTTCGGCTTTTCCGGAATTTTTAATACAACGAACCGAAAACCCGTTTTTCTTTTCTACCGGATAAAGAGTCAGGTTTCCCCTTGAAGATTCTAATGCTCCGCACCAACTTGTAGCATCATCATCATCAACATTAGTCCAGAAGAAGGTTGAAGTGCCTATAAATTCCATTGACTTGTCGCCGCTACGGCCACTTGGGAGGGCGGTAAAACCACTTGAATTTGTGGCTCCGGTATTTGGATCTTTCCAGGAAGAGGTTCCAGCCTGTTTCAATTTACCACCTGCAATTTCATCACCTCCGAGACTCTTGGATAAAGTCCACCAGTCCTGCATAGATGGCAGGTGCCAGCCATCAGGGCAAGCTTTGGTCGCCGCCTCCCAGGAGTACAAATAACCATATTTTTTCACATAGCCGCTGATATTTTCATAAACCGACCATCCGTCTGGAGTCTTATAAGCAAGATTTTCAC
Source organism: Chloroflexota bacterium (assembly GCA_050259395.1). Classification (GTDB taxonomy): domain Bacteria; phylum Bacteroidota; class Bacteroidia; order Bacteroidales; family VadinHA17; genus LD21. The sequence continues at coordinate 3,840 of JBLNAO010000292.1, read as the reverse complement.
CCATCCATTCCTGATCGCCGATCTTAACAGTCTTGTAAACTGTGCCATCTCTGGCATCAGTAACCGAGCCTGCTTCCTGGCCATAAGTACAAATACAAGTACCTGTAACAATAGATATTATTGTTATCAAAACTATTGATTTCTTCCTCATCCTGAAGATCTTTATATTTTTTTTGCAGAATCCTGTCCGATATAATCCGTAAGTTTTACCCGTTAAGCACCCAGCCTTTGCGATACTCCTTCTTCAGGAAGGCATTAGCGGCTGAATCATTTGTCACTACTCCTTCAATCGGATCATATTGCAGTTCCTTGCCTGCCTGATGGGCAGCGAGTCCAAGCATTAATGTCTCTATCATACGTCCTGCGTAATCGAAATTACAGTCTGTCTTAAGGTTACCCTTACATGCATTGAACCATTGCTGTACGAAATCTCCCAATGGAGGTGCTACCTGGTTCCCGGAAGGTGATTTATAATAAGTCATATCTGCTCCGCTTCGATTCGGGAGAAGCATACGTGTGGTAAAGTCAGCTAAAAGAACGCCCTTAGTGCCTTTGAACATCGCCCCATGACCAATTTTCAAAATATCAATGGCAGGATTCGGAGAGGCCGGGCTCAATTTACCCTGGTACCATTCAACAGTAATAGGTCCACGCCAATCGTTTGCAGGGAAATTAAACTTGGTATGAAGATTCGATGAAACAACTTCAGGATTGAAAGGATCTCCTTCTGCCCAGGCGCTTGTAGGCTGTCCTGCATCTATTGCATTCCATGCCAGGTCCATCGTATGGCTACCCATATCTCCTATCTGCCAGCTGCCGAAATCGTGGTACATATTCCACAATAAACAGCCTGCCCCCGGTCTTGCGCCGAAGTAGCCCGGGTTAAAAGGATGCATCTGGGCCGGACCAACCCATTGTTCCCAGTCAATATCCTTCGGAGCAGGTCCTGCAGCAGGAAGATAAGCAGTCTTATCATGAGTGCGGTTGCCCCATGTAATTACCTCTTTCAGATCGCCAACAGCACCGCCACGGACCAGCTCCGCGACGCGGTCAAAGTTCTCATTGGCGTGCCGCTGAGTTCCATGCTGGGTGGCCAGCTTATCCTTGTTTGCAAGATAAACCTTGCGCACTTCACGTGCCTCGGTAACACATTCACCTACCGGTTTTTCGCAGTAGACATGCTTTCCACGGTTCATAGCCCAGATGCTGATAAATGCATGGTGATGATCGGGGGTGCAAATAAATACAGCATCAATATCTTTCTGGTCAAGACACTTACGCCAGTCTGTATATTGTTTGGCGTTAGGATATTGCTTAGCTGCCAGGGCCATATTACCGGCATGTACATCACATATTGCAACTACGTTTTCGCTCTCCAGCGCTCCATAATGCTGACTGCCCCGGCCATGTGCACCAATCAGGGCGATATTGAGTTTATCACTTGGACTCTTTCCTGAAAGGATACCAGTTGGAAGGATAATCAGACCAGCACCTGAAGCTGCTACGGATTTAACAAAATTTCGTCTTTTCATAATGATGAGGTTAAAGGTTTAATTTCGTGCGCGGATTTTATTTATTAATGTGCCTGTTTCTCAGGTTCCGGATTGACAATGTGGATTAATAATAACTTAAAGTTAAGTATGTTTTAGACATTTCAAAATATCTTAAAAGCTTTTATGCTTCCTAATGTTTCAACCTCTTTTGGTACCGGCCACTGAAGAGACCAGGCATGCCTTGTTTTTACTCTACAGATATTCTCAATTTTGAATTCTTCAATCCCGCAGCCGAGGCCCTGATGAATATCTTTCCGGGAGTTGCATTGGGTCTCACAATAGCCAGGCAAATACCCTGGTAAGCTTTTTTCTTTGGTTGCTGAAAGCCAGACATATCTGCGGGATTGCCACTCCCTACACCTGCTATCCCTCCACTGCCGCTTACCTCAAAGTTTACAATAATATCATCTGCATCAGGAACAATGATTCCTTCAGAATCTATTATTTCTGCCCTGACATATGAGAGATCGTTACGATCTGCTTTGATACTGGTTCTGTCAGCAATGAGTCTTACCGCCATTGGCTTCCCTGTAGTCTTAAGAGATTGGGAATCTGTTTCCCTGCCATTGTCAAAACAACGGGCAACCAGTGTGCCGGCTTCCCAGGGAACATCAAATTCAGCTGTAATTGATTTTCCGGTATCCAGATTCTGCTCTCCGACTATCTTATCGTTTAACTCAAGCCTGACCCTCTGACTGCGGGTATAAACATGCACCCGGAACTTTTCACCCTCATGTCCTGACCAGTTCCAGCTCTTCAACTCGTCAGGAAATCCCCAGCTGCTGGTAACCTCTTTTTTGCCTTCCGGAACCGGACGGTGGACGAACATTTCAACTCTGCTTTTACCCCAGACTACTTGCTGATAATATGAAGGAGTTTTCCTGTTCCCGATAAGGTCAATATCACCCTGGTAATTTGTGAATACCGGCCATGCATCGCGATTGAATCCTCCCCCGTCTGCCTGGGAATTATTTAAATCCGGCACAATGTCTGTCAGCTGTGACATACCTCTGCCGGCTTCACCAAGGTTATCCATGGCTGTCCAGACAAAATAGCCTATAACATAAGGAAGTTTTTTAACCAATTCATAGTTTTCAAGCGCCAGGGGAGGATTAGTTTCAGTCCCGACCATCACACGATCAGGATATTTGATATGATCTTCTTCATATCTCTTATATGCATAATTATAACCTATTAAATCAAACAGGGCCATATGTTCCGGGATCTCATCCCATTTGCTTTTCTGACCTCTCATCCATGCGAAATCCATAAAGCATTCCGTGATCAGACGCGACTGGTCATACCTGCGGATCTGGTTTGTCAGATTTCGGGCTATCCTCAGACCTGAAGTATCATAAGTCTCACGGATTTCATTTCCAATAGACCAGATTATGACAGACGGATGATTCCTGTCCCGCCTGACCCATGACTCTACATCTCTTTGCCACCAATCACGGAAGAAAAGGTGATAATCCTGATTCCTCTTGGCACTTTCCCAGTTATCAAAGATTTCATTAATGACCAGCATTCCAAGGCGATCGCAGGCATCCAGGAGAGCCGGCGAAGGAGGATTATGGGCTGTCCTTATTGCATTGAATCCATAATTCTTGAGAATTTCAATTTTACGTTCCTCAGCGCGGTCAATTGAAGCAGCACCCAGTGGCCCGTTATCGTGGTGAATATTACCGCCGGTAAGAAGAATCGATTTACCATTGACAGTAAGCCCGGTTTGTGCATCAGCTTTAATACTTCGAATGCCAAAATGAGTTGCCACAACATCAACTACCTTATCATTTTTCACAACAGATACTTTCGCAATATACAGTTCGGGTTTATCAACTGACCAGAGAGAGGGCATGCTTACCGGAATATCCTGAATTACCTGTAAAGTCTGGCCGGATGGCACTTCCGAATTACCGGATGCAGTTGCTGCCACCTTACCTGAGGGATCCAGCAACTCAGTGTAAAGGACTATATTCTCGTCACTTTTGCCTGAGTTTACCAGGGTTGTTGAAAGTTTCACCTCTGCAGAATTTTCATTTATGACGGGTGTTGTAATGTATATTCCGCCTGAAACATCAATATGAACAGGATCTGCCAGGGTAAGCCAGACATGCCTGTTTATACCTGAACCCGAATACCAGCGGGAATTCATTCCTTCGTTTTTAACACGAATCGCAACAATGTTTGACTGTCCCGGAGGATTCAGATAGGAAGTAACATCATAGTAAAAAGGAGTATAACCGTAAGGATGAAAACCGAGGTGTCTCCCATTAAGCCAGACATC
>JBLNAO010000291.1:0-5113 GCA_050259395.1 Chloroflexota bacterium | reverse complement strand
ATACCCCGTGAAGGATTACTCTTGTCCACAATAAGGCCGTAATTCCAGCTTCCCGAAGGTGTTATCTGCCAGTCGATGCTGCCTTTGTAACCATAATTGTCGTACTTTGTTTTGATGCTGTTGTAAACCTTTCCGATTCTCAATGAATAATATAGAGGTCCACGTACAATAGACACGGCATTGTTGAATCTTTTTTCCGCTCTCAGGTTCATCGGGAACTCAAGCATTATCATAGCACCGTCATTCCATGTCTGATGAAGCCTGTATTTTGATCCTCCTTTTACAATTTCGGATTTGTCGCCGGTTTTTACGATTACTGAATCCGCCCATGCCGGTATGCGGAGTTCAAGCGGAAACTTAACAGGTCCGGAGGTTTTAATCGTGAGTTTTATGGTGCCTTTGAAAGGATAATCGGTCTCCTCTTTAATTGTGACCTCTTTCCCGTCTGCTACCAGGGCAGTGACAATGCAGGGACCATAAGTCACAGCACTGAGGCCGTTGTCGTTTGTTGCCATCCACATGTGCTCCACGAATTTTGGCCATCCCTGGTGCATGTTGGCAAGGCAGCAGCCGAAATTCGGGCTGAAGCCATAGATGTTTGATTCGTTGCCGTTGGTGCTCCAGTTCCTCTTGTCGTTTGATACCAATACCTGGTTCGATTGCTGGTCATATTGATGTGCCCACATATCGGGAGTGGTCGTTCCGGGCAATGAATTGTATGTCAGCAATTCCAGCCTGTCTGCGAAGGCATTGTCGCCGAATATTGCGTACAGTTCCTCCAGCGAGTACATGTATTCGACAACTGAGCACAATTCTGTTCCGCGGTCGGGACTCTTGCCCGAAAGATGCTCGTCTCCCGAAAACCTGCCACCTGTCTGACCGTGATTCAGATCGTATTTCTGAATTGCAGAGTAAACTGCTTTTTTATAACGTTCATCGAGCGACTGCTGGTACCAGAGTCCGGGGTATTTCACTGCCATTGCATTGTTTACGACATGGGCAGTCAGCCCGTCGGGGCCCCAGTTGAGTGGGATTTTTTTATCAGCAGAAGCTGCAGAATCCCAGGGGAATTTCTCATAATATGATGTCCAGTCAGAGCTGTTTTTCTGAATGGATTCAAGCACTTCGAGAATCCACTGTTCGCCGGTTTGCCTGTAAAGCCAGTAACCAGTTACTGCATTCTCCATTGCCCTGACTCCCCTCCATTCCTTATCGGGCCAGTCAGGGGGAGTGTTGTGAAGATATCTGAAATATTTTTTAAGAACACTCAGAGCATTTGTATCGCCGCTCGCCTCATAGTACTGCATCAGCGCCTTGTTCGCGACTGCAAGCGGCCACCTATCCTTGTTTTTTGCAGGTCCGTACCAGCCTGAGTCACTGCTGCTCTTTATAATCGGTTCGATCCATGATTGAACCTTGTTTATGAGTTTATCGTCATCGAGAAGGTATGCAAGGGGCACAAGACCATCGAGGTAATAAGGGCCTCGTTCCCATGCTTCGCCGTCTCTTCCTCTCCATGCTGAATTTACAAGGTCGGGCCAGTAATCATCGAGGTTGCCGGTGAGCCCTTGTGCCTGAATTTCAAGCTGATCCCTGAGCCAACCGTCAGGTTTCACTGATCCGAGCGGAAGCATTATGTAAGCATTCCGGTACAAGGGTTCGGGATTGCCTCTGTAATTTACATTTCCTGTTTCTTTCTTACAGCTTGTAATGAGAATGGCAGCAATGACAAGAACAGGCAAAAGGATTTTTTTCATCATGATCAGGATTTCAGATTACATGATAAAAATAGAAAATTTCGGATAAAATCAAATTCTACTCTGTTCTTATTGATTTTGCAGGGTTTGTCAGTGCAGCCTGTAATGCCTTATAGCTTATGGTAAAGAAGGTTATGATTATCACCAGGAGAGCCGATGAAAGAATTACAGTGATGCCGACGGTTGTTCTGTAAACATAGTTTTCGAGCCAGTCGCTCATGAACCAGTATGCCAGGGGGACTGCCACAACAATAGCCAGGCTTACGAGAATTATGAAATCCTTCGATATGAGTCCCATGATGATGCCTTCGTTTGCCCCGAACACCTTCCTGATGCCTATCTCCCGTGTTCGCTTCTCGACAGTGTACGATGCCAGTCCGAATAATCCCAGGCATGCAATTAGAATGGCAAGGATGGTGAACATTGTGAATATTGTCCCGCGCTTTTCGTCTGCTTTAAACTGGTCGTTGAACCGCTCATTGAGGTACTTATAGCTGAATGGCTGGTCAGGGAACAGCTCCTTCCATTTTGTTTCTATATAACTTATTGTCTGCTGATTATTGTTTCCGCTGAGTTTCAGATAAACGAACGGCATCTGGTTGCCACGATATACAAGCATAAAGGTTTCCACCTCATTATACATCCCGGTTTGATGATAATCTTTCATCACTCCGATAACTCTTGCCACTATCTGGTTGCTTGAGATGAGTTCAACTTTTTTGCCCAGTGGCTCTTTCCAGCCCATCCTGTTTACGAATGTTTCATTAACAACAACACCGGCGCTGGTATCAGAAGGCATATCCTGCTGAAAATCCCGACCCTCTTTTATTCCAATGCCGAGCGTTTCAATAAAGTCGTGGTCAACAACAGCAAAGTTTATCCCACGCTGAGACATGCCCTGATCTGTTTCAACATTGAACAGGACTTTTCCCGACCCTTCACCCACAGGGGTGTTGGTTCCTGTAACTGCTTTAATGTCAGGATTTTCAAGCAAAGTCTGCTTCAATAGCTTGTATTTTGCAGCCGTCTGACCATTAAGCTGAAGGAATAGAACATTCTGCTGGTCAAATCCCTGGTCCATTGTTTTCATGTATTTGAGCTGCCTGAACACAACGAGAGTGCAAATTATCATTGCAACCGAAACTGTGAACTGGATCACAACCAGCGCTTTTCTGAACAGGCTTCCTGCAGTCCCCTGTGTGACCTCACCTTTAAGAACCGTTACAGGACTGAAACGTGACAGGAAAAAAGCAGGGTAGGAGCCACCCAGGATCCCAACAAAAACTACGGTTCCGAGAAAAGCAATCAAAACTGTCGGGCTGTATATAAGGCTGAAATCAAAAAATTTACCTGCAAGAAGATTGAGTTTTGGCAAAGCAATAAACAATATTATAATGCTCAGAATGAGTGAGATGATGGTGAAAACAACAGACTCTGAAAGGAACTGCATGATGAGCGCGGTACGGGTTGACCCGACAACTTTCCTGAGTCCCACTTCACGGGCTCTTCCGGAGGATCTGGCAGTAGCAAGGTTCATGTAGTTCATGGCGGCGATCAGAACCAGGAATATGGCAACAATGCTAAATACATAGACGTAAGCGATACTGCCTGTGGGTTCCGGCTCCTGGGCATTGGTTGAATGAAGGTGAATCCGCTTTATCGGCTCCAGGATATAATCGACTTTTACATTGAACTGACCGAGAACAGGTTTGACGTGCGTTTCGCTCATACCCTGTATTTTCTGTTCAAATGCTTTTATGTCGATGTCTTCAGGTAACAGAAGGTAGGTAAATACACCGAAGTTTCCCCAGGAGCCGAACTGTTTCGGAAGATTGTTTCTTGCGGCAAGAGCATCAAAACGAAAATGTGAATTATAAGGCACATCCTCTATTATACCGGTAACTTCATAACTGTTGGTGCCTTCAGTAAGGATTTTACCAACAGGGTCGGCATCGCCGAAGTACTTTGCGGCTATGCTTTTGGTAAGTGCGATTTTATTTGGTTCCCGAACCGCAGCCTCCGGGTCACCTTTTATTACCTTATAGCTGAAGATGTCGAATACGGTGGAATCGGCATAGTAAAAATGCTCTTCAGTATATTCATTATCCTCATATTTGTAAGCGCCCTGGGGCATGTTGAAAAACCTTGCATATGACTGCACCTCGGGATAGTCCTGTACAACCTGTGGTCCGAAAGGTACCTGGGCAACGATCCAGGTAAACTGGTCATCTGTTTCAGTCAGCTTCGATGCGACCCTGTAGATACGGTCTGCATTTTTGTGGTATTTGTCATAACTGATCTCGTCGGTGACATAGATTATCAGAAAAAGCGCGCTTGTGATGCCTAAGGTCAGTCCGAGTATGTTTATAGCGCTGTAACCAGGGTGTTTTGAAAGATGCCTGATGGCGGTTTTCAGAAGATTTTTTATCATGTCAGTCAGTTTTAAATGTAAAATAGACTAAAAAAATCGTTAAACGCTGCCTGCTAAACAAAATTAACCAGAAATTAACAAAGAAAATGGCTCAACATAAGGGCTGGTTTTGGTTTACGCTCCGCGCTTCCCATCATTCCTCAATAATCCTCACATTATCTATCCATGCCACACCCTGCCCGGGCATTCGCAGTACAAGGTTTGCCTTGAACTGCGCAGGCATGTCCTTGGGAATTGTAACAAATGTTACAAACTGCTTCCATTCACTTCCCGGAACAAACCAGGAATGGCAGAAATCCCCCATCCTTATTTCAACGTACTGGGGATAGTTGATAACAGGTTTTCTCCTGTCTTGCTCCGTGGCAGGCCGGAATCTCTGCTCAGGATCTGATTTTGCCCACATTGAAATTATATATGATCCTCCGGCTTTGACACGCATTGGGAAAAATCTTATCGAAACTGCCTTGTCATATTCAGGTGTGAAAAGTCTTAGCGAATGATCACCTTCATGGTGCTCCCTGCTGTCGAGGAAATATGTTGCTCCCCTGTCGCCGCCGGGCCTGGCATAACATGCCGAGGGTATGCCCGGACTTACAAGATCCTCAAATCCCGGATCGTTGAGAAGATTTTTGGAGGTTGTATTTCCTTCTTCATTTAGGTTGATAAGATAAGCAACTGTACCGTATGGCGGTAAAATATCCGAAAGAACACCGGCTGAAACATTCACGAACCTGTTTTCAAAGAGGGATCTCGCCTTTTTGTTCGATATGCCTTTTACCCTGATAACCACCGGTGCGGGTTCATTGGCTTTGTTGGCAGCAAGCACGAGCAGTTTTCCATCGTGCAGCTTTGAAGTTACAATTATGTTATTTGAAGCTGTTTCTGCCTTGTTGGGTTCCTCATCTGAGAGCAGCCATGGCGTCAT
>JBLNAO010000290.1:0-8746 GCA_050259395.1 Chloroflexota bacterium | reverse complement strand
TTAAAACTCGACGATAATGGCAAGGACATTTTCATTGACGGGGGCGCCGAGGTGATCGATGTGCTTCTGAAAGAGAATCTTATAGATGAATTTATAATTTCGATAATCCCGATTTTGCTTGGCGACGGCATCAGGCTGTTCAAGGACGGCAGGCCTGAGCTAAGGCTTTCGCTTATGCATTCAGAGTGTTACGGTACAGGCCTTGTTCAGTTACATTACAGGAAATCATAATAATTACACAGAGTTGCACAGAGAAGTACAGAGTTTCACAGAGTTAAAAAAGATAGCTCTCTGTGATCCTCCGTGGTCCTCTGTGTGCCTCTGTGTAAGTTCTTATTATTTCTCAATCCTCAATCTCACTGTGATACTCCTGAAGGCTCTTCACCTTGTATTCATGGTTCTGCCTTTCCCTGATCCCCTGGGCGGATGATCTTGCCGCAGAGGTGGTTGTAATATAAGGAATCTTGTACTTGATTGCATTTTTCCTTATGTACGAATCATCATATTCGCTAAGCCGGCCTGCAGGTGTGTTCACCACAAGCTGGATCTCCCCATTCTTTATCGCGTCGACGATGTTTGGTCTGCCCTCATGAACTTTCAGGATAAGCTTTGCATCTATACCATTTTTTGCAAGAAAATCTCTTGTGCCCCCTGTAGAAAGAATAGTGAAGCCCATCTCTTTAAAGTCGCGTGCGGTATCGACAATTTTCTCCTTGTCGCGATCCGCAATTGTGATAAGGACTGTTCCTTTTACAGGCAACGGTGTTGATGTTGCCTCCTGTGATTTGAAGAATGCCATGCCATAGGAATCGGCAAGGCCCAGAACCTCACCTGTGGAACGCATCTCCGGGCCAAGCAGCGGATCAATTGCAGGGAACATGTTAAACGGGAATACTGCTTCCTTGACGCCATAATGTTTCAGTGTCCTGTTTTTCAGGGTGAAAGACGAAAGTTTCTGTCCTAGCAGGATCTTTGTTGCAATGGTTGCCATCGAAATGTTGCACACCTTGGATACCAGGGGTACCGTCCTGGATGCTCTCGGATTGGCTTCGAGAATATAGACGGTATTGTCATAGATTGCATACTGGATATTAAGGAGGCCTACCACCTTAAGCTCCATGGCAATCCTCCTGGTGTAATCATAGATGGTTTTCTTATGATCTTTCGGAATTATCACCGGTGGAATAACGCAAGCCGAATCTCCCGAGTGTATGCCTGCATATTCAATATGCTGCATAACGGCGGGCACAAAAGCATCAACTCCGTCTGATATGGCATCTGCTTCCGTTTCGATGGCGTCTTCGAGAAATTTGTCGAGAAGCAGCGGCCTGTCCGGCGACACTCCCACAGCCTTTGCCACATATTCCTCCAGCATTTCTTCATCGAGTATTATCTTCATCGCCCTTCCTCCGAGAACGTAAGAAGGCCTGATCATAAGGGGATAGCCGATCCTGCCTGCAACTTCAAGCGCCTGTTCGAGGTTGCTTGCCATTCCTGATTCCGGCTGTGGAATGCCGAGCTTTTTTATTACATGCCTGAACCTGTCACGGTCTTCGGCAAGGTCGATCGTTTCCGGAGTGGTTCCGAGAATTTTCACTCCCGCATCGGCAAGCTCTTTTGCAAGATTCAAGGGTGTCTGTCCCCCGAACTGCACTATTACGCCCTCAGGTTTCTCTTTTTCATAGATGCTCAAAACATCTTCAGCCGTGAGGGGCTCGAAATAAAGCTTGTCAGAAGTGTCGTAATCGGTGGAAACCGTTTCCGGGTTACAGTTCACCATTATTGCTTCATAGCCGGCGGCTTTAATTGCGAAAGCAGCATGGACGCAGCAATAGTCGAACTCTATGCCCTGACCGATCCTGTTCGGACCGCCGCCAAGGACCATTATCTTTTTCCTGTTGCTCACCTTGACCTTATCTTCTGCATTGTACGTGGAGAAGTAATAGGATGCATTTTCGACGCCGCTTACGGGAACCGGTTCCCAGGCCTCCTTAATGCCGAGAGCTATCCTCCTGGTCCTTATTTCTTTTTCAGGGATGTCGAGGAGTTTTGAAAGATACCTGTCAGCGAAGCCATCCTTTTTAGCCTGGATGAGCATTGCATCAGGAAGCTTTTTCCCCTTGTAGCCGAGGATCTTTTCCTCTACTTCGACAAGCTCCTTCATCTGCTCAATGAACCACTTCTTGATGAATGTCTTTTCATGAAGCTTATCAACGTCAGCGCCTTTGCGGAGTGCCTCGTACATGATGAACTGCCTTTCGCTGGAAGGATGAGTGAGCATGCTCATCAATTCATCGAGCGGCTTCTTGTTGAAATCCTTTGCAAATCCCAGCCCGTATCTTCCAATTTCAAGAGACCGTATTGCTTTCTGGAAGGCTTCCTTGTAGTTTTTCCCGATGCTCATCACTTCACCTACAGCAAGCATCTGTGTTCCCAGCTTGTCTTCCAGCCCTTCGAACTTCTCGAATGCCCATCTTGCAAACTTCACCACAACATAATCGCCCCAGGGTGTGTATTTATCAAGTGTTCCTTCACGCCAGTAAGGAATCTCATCGAGCGTAAGACCGCCGGCAAGGAGGGATGAAACCAATGCTATCGGGAAACCAGTAGCTTTTGAAGCAAGTGCGGAAGAACGGGAAGTCCTCGGGTTGATCTCAATCACCACAATCCTGTCTGTTTTGGGATCGTGTGCGAACTGTACGTTTGTCCCGCCGATTACTTCAATGGCTTCAACAATGTCGTAGGCATATTTCTGAAGCTTTTTCTGAAGCTCCGGCCTGATTGTCATCATCGGTGCAGTGCAGTAGGAATCACCTGTATGGACACCCATTGCATCGACATTCTCAATGAAGCAGACAGTTATCATCTTGTTTTTCGCATCTCTGACAACTTCGAGCTCCAGCTCCTCCCACCCGAGGACGGACTCTTCCACAAGAACCTGGCTGACTATGCTTGCCGCGAGGCCCCTGCTTGCAATTGTCCTAAGCTCCTCGAGGTTGTACACCATTCCGCCTCCTGTTCCGCCCATTGTATATGCAGGCCTTATGACGACAGGGTAGCCCAGGGAGGCTGCTGCCTTCTCTGCATCTTCGAGAGTGTTCACTGCAATGCTCCGGGGCATGTCGATGCCAAGCTTGTTCATTGTTTCCTTGAAGGCAATCCTGTCTTCGCCTCTTTCGATGGCATCGATATTTACGCCGATAACTTCAACATTATACTTTTTCAGTATGCCTTTTTTTGCCAGGAGAGAAGAAAGGTTCAGACCTGTCTGACCACCCAGGTTCGGGAGCAAAGCATCGGGCCGTTCCTTTTTGATGATCTCGGTAAGGGCATATTCATTTAGCGGCTCGATGTATGTGGCATCGGCTATGCCCGGGTCTGTCATGATGGTTGCCGGGTTGGAATTCACCAGGACTATCTTGTATCCCAGTGATCTCAGGGCTTTGCAAGCCTGGGTTCCTGAATAATCGAATTCACAGGCTTGTCCGATGATAATCGGTCCCGAGCCGATGATAAGCACTTTCTTAATATCCTCGCGTCTTGGCATGCTGATGGTTTATAAGTGAAATTCAATATGGCAATTTAGAAAAAGGTTCGTAATGAAATCCGGCTTCACTTAAATTTTGTCAATCAGATATGAACTTCATAATCAAGTATAATTTCATTGAATATTACAGGATTTTTCCTTAAATTGGGAATACTATAAGCATCGATTTTTCCGTGTACCTTTTTGACCGGCCTATGAAGATGAGGAAGAGGAAATCCCTGCCCGTATTTTATGCTTCACCTGTTGCAATGTCATTGTTCTCGCTTGGAGGGAAGAGGCTTTTTGACGTGAACCAGGCATGGCTTAATCTATTAGAGTATGAAAGCAGGGAAGAGGTAATTGGTTCTGCTGAGCAGGAGATTGGTTTAAAGCTCGACCCTCATGTACGCGAGAAGGTCTTTAAACAACCCGGAACAATCAAAAAGTTCGAGGCCACAGCAATTACCAGGTCAGGAAAGGAGATTGCAGTTATTGTCACGCTTGACACGATCACGATCGACAGGAAAAAATACGTTCTTTCAGTGATAGAGGATATCTCAGGGCTGAAAGCGACAGAATCGGCGCTGCGTGAGAGCGAGACAAAGTTCAGGAGGATCGTCGAGGGGGCTAATGAGGGAATCTGGCAGACTGATGCCCGAATGATGACAACCTATGTGAATGCTAAAATGGCCGGGATCCTGGGATACAGCGTGGATGAAATGATCGGGAAACATTTGTTTGATTTTATGGATGAGCAGGGCAGAAGCCTTATCATCAAAAAATCTGCAAACTGCGATGTAACAAAAAAGAGTTTCGGGCACAAATACCTTAAGAAAGATGGCACATTCCTGCATGCCCTTGTTAGTTCAACGCATCTTTATGATGAAGCAGGAAATTTTGAAGGATCAATTGGAATGGTCACGGACATTTCGGAACGCATCGATGTTGAGAAAGCTCTCCGCAAGACAAGGAGGAAGCTCGAAATGGCGCTTCAAAACGGTAAAATAGGCATACTGGAATGGAATTTCAAGACCGGTGAAGTTGTTTATGATGAGCGCACCGAGAACATGTTCGGCTTAAAACCAGGCAGCTATTGTAAACCTGCATCTGTTTTCGGAAGTCAGATACATGAAGAGGATCTTGCTCATGTGCGGGATGCTTACCAGAAGTCTTTAAAGAACAACCAGCCTCTCGAGACAATCTTCAGGACAAAACGTAACGGAAATGCAAATTATATTTCCCTGAAAGGTTTCATCAGCAAGGACAGGAAAGGCCATCCTTCCATGCTCACCGGAGTGTGCTTCGACGTCACAGAGATGAAGAATGATGCCGAACAGGGATTGCTCAGGCTGACTGAAGAGCTGCTGAGATCAAATAACGACCTTAAGCAATTCGCTTACATCGCATCGCACGACCTTCAGGAACCGTTGAGAATGGTTTCAAGCTTCACCCAGCTTTTACAGCAAAGATATTCCAGCCTGCTGGATGAGGACGGACAGGAATTCATCCGTTACGCTGTCGACGGATCAAAAAGAATGTACGACCTGCTGAACGGACTACTGGCTTATTCAAGGATCCAGACCAGGGGAAAGGAATTCACAGCTGTCGACATGAATGAAATTATCAGCATTGTCAAATGCGGCCTCCGGCTTGTTATCAATGAGACGGATTGTACTATCACATGCCAGAGGCTACCAGTAATAAATGGTGATTCCAGCCAGATGATACAGCTGATCCAGAACCTGGTTGAAAACGGGATCAAATTCAGCTGCGGGAAACCTGAAATATCAATAAGCTCATCGAGGAACAACGGCTTTCACCTTTTCTCGGTCAAGGACTGTGGAATAGGCATAGAGGAACAATACTTCGAGAAGATTTTCAGGATCTTTCAGCGTCTTCACAGGTCTGATGAATATAAAGGAACAGGAATTGGCCTTGCCATCTGCAAACGCATCGTGGAACGGCATGGCGGAACAATATGGGTGACCTCAGTACCCGGCAAGGGATCAACATTCTGGTTTACAATTCCAATCAAAGCATGAAGTTTATATGAATATCTTCCTTTACAAGATCCATGTACGTGGCAGGGTTCAGGGAGTAGGTTTCAGATGGAGTGCGGCAAATGAAGCCTTGCGGAGGGGAATCACGGGTTTTGTTAAAAATCTCCAGGATGGAAGCGTGTATGTAGAAGCAGAAGGCGAGCGCGAAATCCTTGAGGATTTTGTAGCATGGTGCCGGTCAGGTCCACGGTTCAGTTCAGTGGATTCAGTGGAGGTAAATTCAGGCCCGCCAGTTGGATACACCGGCTTCGTCATTTCACATTAAATCAAAGGAATAAAGTGACACATCAAAAAAATTTGATATTGTAGCCAACAGATGGTAACTTTAATAAGTTATATGGAATTTCAGTCAAACCCATAATAATTTAAATATGATAAACCGCAGGCAGTTCGTTGCTACATCCCTGGCCGCCACGGCAGGATTGGCAGCCGGGATTGAGGCCTTCCCCCAGGCAAAACAGACAGTAAAATCGAATATCAAAGTGGGATTGTACAGCATCACATTCCTGGGTGTCTGGTACAGGGGTAAAGCCCTGACACTACCGGAAATGGTTAAAGCTGCAAAAAAATATGGTTATTCGGGGATTGAGATCGACGGCAAAAGGCCGCATGGAAACCCGACTGACTGGTCGACGCAGAAGTGTAAAGAGCTCCGGAAGATGTCCGATGGCGAGGGTATTGAGATCTACGGGGTGGCAGCCAATAACGATTTCAGCAGCCCTATGCCGGAGTTCAGGGAATGCCAGGTGTCATATGTGAAGGACCTGATAAGGATGACCGGCGACTTAGGAGCAAAGACTTTGAGGTTGTTCCTTGGCTGGCCGGGGGTAACACTTCATCCACAGCTGGCCAACTACGATGTTGCCCGCGATATCTGGAAGTACACTCATGCAAAATTCACCGAGGAAGAAACCTGGGCCTGGTGCCGTGAAGGCATCACCGAATGCTGTAAATATGCCGCGGATGCAGGAGTTACTCTTGCACTCCAGAACCATAAACCGGTCATTGTCGATTACCCTGAAGTGCTTAAGATGGTCAGCGAGGTCAATCATCCGAGCCTGAAGATCTCTCTGGATGTCCCCATAATGGACGATAAGAGTCCCGAGAACATCCGGAAAGCTGCAAATCTTGTCGGCAACAGGCAGGTAATTTCACATTTTGGAGGTGAATATGAGCGTGGCGCCGACGGCAAGGTAATCGGTCAGGATTTTTACCGCGACTTTGTTAAAGCCATGCATGAGATAGGTTTCAACGGGTACATGAGTTATGAGCTATGCCATGCTTTACCGGTAGTTAACGGGCAGACTGTTGGAATAGAATTTGCGGAGAAAAATGCACAGCTTGCCGCGGAATTCATGAAAGGTCTTGTTGCCGAAGCCACAGGCACCAGGGTGGATATGTAAGAGAAATTGTAACCTTTTGAACATAACAGGTGTTAGTTAATTGAGGTTATGTTCTTTACAGGTGAAAAAAGCGGCATTTATAAGATACGGAAGTTTTTCTCATATCAACGACAGTATTGAGGGTGAGCTGAAAAGTAATTTTCCCGATGTTACTTTCGATGATTTTGACCTTGTACCGGCTAAGTACAGCATGGATACAGTCTGGTCTTTGTTCCATGCACTGATTGAATATGGAAACGAGATCCTTCTCGGACCCAAAAAGCTCGTTACAACATATAACCGTACTGCATATTTCTTCAATAAAAGGAGAGAAACGATTCTCAGGCTGTTAAACAGGGAGAGATATCTTTTTACTTTTCAGACCCAGGCTCTGTTTGATGCAAGCATTCCCGGAACGCCGCATTTTCTGTATACAGATCACACACACCTCGAAAATCTGCGATATCCCGGTTTCGACAAGAGGCTCCTTGTTGAAAAATGGACAAAATTCGAAAGACAAGCCTATAATAAAGCTTCACTGATCTTTACGATGAGTTCAAATATCTCAGGATCACTGATTCATGATTACGGTTGTGATCCTTCAAAAGTTGTTTGCGTGTACGGCGGGTCTAACGTCATTATTTCGGAAGAAGCACATCCTGACCCCGGCAGATATAAAAGAAAAAACATTCTTTTTGTCGGTCTGGATTGGGAGAGGAAGGGAGGGCCTGTACTTGTTGAAGCATTCAGGCAGGTTCTGAAGGTGTATCCTGATGCCACTTTGACCATTGTGGGCTGCAACCCGGAGGTGAAAATGCCGAACTGCCAGGTTCCGGGCAAAATAGATCTGAACGAAGTTAAGATGTATCTGAACAATGCTTCGGTATTTTGTCTTCCATCGAGGATTGAACCATTCGGGATTGCTTTTCTGGAAGCGATGGCTCATAAGCTGCCGGTGGTTGCAACCAGGATAGGTTCAATACCTGATTTTATTCACGAGGACTTGAATGGCTACCTGGTAGAGCCCGACAAGCCTGAACAGCTCGCATCAGCCCTTATAAATCTGCTAGGTAATGAAGATAAAATGCAGAACTTCGGCGAATATGGTTACAGGTTGTTTCAGGAAAGATATACCTGGGAGAAGACCGGCAGAAGCATCAGCGATAAAATTAAATCGGTTTTGGACATTGCAAAAGTGAGATCAAAACAGTCGGAAAGGATATCGTTTTGATAGGTCATCATAAACCAGGAATCATTTTTTTCAATGCCGGGCTATATGATCCTGTCAACAATCCCGTAGATCTTATATTTTAAAGGTACGTACTGCCTGTCCCACCTGATGTATTTATTCCAAACCATCAACGAAAGAAGGAAAATCAGAAAGGTAATTATGGCAACTTTAAACAGGTGCGGGATAATGCTTATTACAGCTTGCCGTAAGCGGAGATTAAGGCGCAGCAAAAATCTTTTTTTATGATTTGCAGGGGGGTTATAGATTGTGAATTTATCCCTGTTCTCCCTGATAATTTGTTCTATAAAGTCCTCTTCTTTCATTGGGTTACTCTCTTTATACAAAAGACATCTAAACTTTTAACATGATGCATTGTTTTGTTGGAGCGGGGGTTTTAAGAGGATAAATTTTTAGTCCCCGGATTTGTATATGATAACCTAAGTATTATCTTTGCATCCTCAAAACTGTCCCGTGGTGTAATTGGCAACACGTCTGATTCTGGATCAGAAGAGTGGGAGTTCGAAACTCTCCGGGACAACAAAAAAAT
>JBLNAO010000289.1:0-5225 GCA_050259395.1 Chloroflexota bacterium | reverse complement strand
TTATGGGTGTTGAGATACCGGCAGCGATGACAGGAAAGGTATTGGTGTAATTTTCAAATTGAACCTGGGTGCTGAGGATAGACGATACAATATTCAGTTTAGACATACTTGAAAAAAAATTCGCCTGTGATCTGCCTGAATGTCTGGGCAATTGCTGCAGGTATGGCGATTCAGGAGCTCCATTGAGCAAAGAAGAAGCTGCTACCCTGAAGGAAATATGGCCTGTGGTGAAACCATATCTTCGTCCTGAAGGGATAAAGTCAGTCGAGCAGCAGGGTACAAGTATTACCGATCCAGATAATGATCTTGTTACACCTCTTATCGAAAACCACGAATGTGCCTATACCGTGATCAGGGACAATATATATATGTGCGGCATTGAACAGGCATTCATTGAAGGTAAGGTTTCTTTCAGGAAACCATTGTCATGCCATCTCTTTCCGGCGAAGCTGAAATACTTCTCTGACTTCAAAGCAATAAACTACAGTGAGCAGCCTGTTTGTGAGGCCGCCAGGCGCAAAGGCCGCTCAAAGGGCGTTTATGTTTATGAGTTCCTCAAGGAACCTCTTACCCGCGCTATCGGGAAAAAAATGTACAAGGAACTCTGTACTGCAGCTATCGAACTGAGAAAAAGCAAATTCCGAAAATAACACCTGCCTTTCTGTCTTTTTTCCTAAAATCTAAAGATTCTTCAACATTTTACATTATTTGTTGTTCTCCATGTTGAAAGTACAATATCTGTCAGCCAACACTTTGCAGATGTAGCCCTTTCGGAAAGGTGAATCCGAAGGTGTTTCGTGATTCATTATTTAATGAACCTAATAAATAGTTATATGAAGAAACTTATACTCTTGGCAGTACTGATTGTGCTAACAGGCGGCTATGCCCTGTTCGCACAGACTAAGGTAATTACAGGTTCCGTCACTTCATCAGAAGATAAAAGTGCTATCCCCGGGGTAGCCGTATCTGCCAAAGGTACGACATTGGGCGCCCTGACAGACGTGGATGGAAATTTCCGTCTTGAAGTGCCTGCCACTGTCACTACCCTGGTATTTTCCTACATAGGAATGAAGAAGGTCGAAGTTGAAGTTGGCGACCGTAATCAAATTAATGTTGTATTGGAACCTGACCTAATGGGTCTGGACGAAGTGGTTGTAACAGCCCTGGGTATTTCGAGGGAAAAGAAATCTCTCGGTTATGCCACCCAGCAGATCAGTGGTGACCAGATTGCGACTGTGCGGACCGACAACTTTGTGAATCAGCTTTCAGGGCGTGTTGCCGGTGTAAATATCCGGGCAAACAATAACATCGGAGGCTCGACAAACGTTGTAATCAGGGGTGCTAAATCACTAACCGGGAGCAACCAGGCCCTGTTTGTGGTAGACGGTGTTCCTGTCGATAACGCAGTTACAAACAACTCGGGACAAAGGACCGGCCGCAGTGGTTATGACTACGGTAATGCCGCATCCGACATCAACCCGAACGATATCGCATCGATCGACGTCCTCAAAGGCGCTGCTGCATCTGCACTTTATGGTTCAAGAGCTGCAAATGGTGTAATAATGATTACGACAAAGAAAGGTAAGGCCAGGACAGGTAAAGGTGTGGGGGTTCAGTTTACCTCCAATGCCAATATAGGTACTATAGACCGCAGCACATTTCCAAAATACCAGACCACCTACGGAGGCGGTTATGGACCATTCTACAGTGATGGAGATTATCCCGGCCTTGAACAGTTTGTTGATGTAAATAATGATGGTACGCCCGACCTTACCGTACCATTCTATGAAGATGCATCCCAGGGACAAAAGTTCGATCCGAATCTTAATGTTTACCATTTCGATGCATTCACGCCGGAATCGCCTAATTACCTGAAAGCCACACCATGGGTTATGACAAATAATGGCCCACTTGATTATTTCTTCAAACCTTCCGTATCGCTTACAAACAGCTTTGATATCTCAGGAGGTTCTGAAGCGGCAACGTTCAGGCTTGGTTATACCAACCTCGACCAGAAAGGTATTATGCCGAACAGCACATTGAAAAGGAACAACATCACTGTTGTCGGTACATATAATATTCTTCCGAAATTAAAGCTTACCGCATCGGCAAACTACACGAACACTGCCGGGAAGGGAAGGAACTCAACCGGGTACAGTGACAATATAATGTCGTCATTCAGGCAATGGTACCAGGTGAACACCGATATGAAGATGCTTAAGGACCTGTGGGAAAAAACCGGAAGGAATATCACATGGAACCCCAAAGGCTTTGATTCTGAAGGTAATTTTGACCCTACTCCCAGTTACTGGGACAGTCCATTCTGGGTAAGATATAAGAACTACCAGTCCGATGAACGTAACAGGATCATAGGATTCACCCAGGCAGACTGGCAGGCAAATGACTGGCTTAGTTTCATGGGCCGTGTATCGGTAGATACTTATGCTGAGCTCCAGGAAGAACGTAAGGCAGTAGGATCGGTTGCAGGTGAGCTTGGTGTCGGAAGGCCGGATGTAACATCGGGGTACTCTCGTCTTACAAGAAACTATTTTGAGACAAACCTCGACTTCATGGCAAACTTCAATAAAGATATTTCAGATGCCTTTAATATAAATGCATTCATTGGTACCAACATCCGCAGGCAAAGGATCGATCAGGTGTTTGCTTCGACCAATAACGGGTTGAGCGTTCCGGATGTGTATGCTCTCAGCAACAGCGTTGACCCGATGGCTCCGCCGGAAGAGGCCGCTCCAAGGATAGGCATCAACGGATATTTTGCCAGTGTTTCACTTGGCTTCATGGATACATTCTATCTCGATGCAACTTACCGTATCGACCAGTCCTCGACATTGCCGAAAAACAGCTGGACTTATAATTATCCATCCATTTCGGGAAGCTTCCTGTTCTCCCAGCTGCTTAATGCCGACTGGCTTGAGCTCGGAAAGCTGAGGCTAAACTACGCGGAAGTAGGTAACGACGCTCCTTTTGCAAGTGTTCTCGATGTCTATGTTCCGGTGGCACCTTTCAGCGGAAATCCGCTTGCCTCGGTTTCGAGCGTCAAGAACAACCCGAACCTCAAACCTGAAAGGACGAAAAGCATCGAGGCAGGCCTTGAGCTCAGCTTCTTCAAGGGGAGGGCAGGCTTTGACCTGGCTTTCTATAAATCAAATACGATAAACCAGATACTACCAGTTTCCATATCATATGCCACGGGTTATACATCCAAATTTGTGAATGCCGGAGAACTCCAGAACAAAGGTGTAGAGCTGAGACTTTCGGGTTCACCGGTAAGAACAGCCGGTTTCGGATGGGATATAACTCTTAACTGGTCACGAAACGTGAATGAAGTCGTGGCACTTCAGCAAGGTATTGAAAACCTCCAGATTGCAGCACTCCAGGGTGGTGTAACAATAAATGCAAGAGTGGGTGAACCCTACGGTGCAATACAGGGGACTGATTTTGTCTATCTCAATGGGCAGAAGGTTGTCCAGCCTAGTGGATATTATCAGCTGTCGCCAACATCAGACATTGTAATAGGAAATGTTAACCCCGACTGGCTGGCAGGGCTTCAGAATACTTTCAGCTACAAAGATCTGAGCCTCAGTTTCCTATTGGACATGCAGCAGGGAGGGGACATCTTCTCACTCGACCTCTGGTATGGGATGGCAACAGGATTGTATGCCGAGACTGTTTACAACAATGAACTTGGAAATCCTGTAAGATCCCCTGTTATACCTATCAGGGATGCCAATAACCAGATAACAGGTTATGATCCACAAAGCGGTGGCATGATTCTCGAAGGTGTTACAGCGGAAGGCTCACCTAACACACGCAGGGTTGAAGGCGGTGATTACCGCGTATGGGGTTATGCCCGAAATCCGAACCGTGCATTTATTTATGATGCTTCCTACCTGAAGTTGCGTGAAGTTGTACTTACATACAACTTGCCGAGAGCCTGGGTTGAAAACACATTCA
Source organism: Chloroflexota bacterium (assembly GCA_050259395.1). GTDB lineage: Bacteria > Bacteroidota > Bacteroidia > Bacteroidales > VadinHA17 > LD21. The sequence continues at coordinate 1,250 of JBLNAO010000289.1, read as the reverse complement.
TCGGTGGAGTATCACTGAGCCTTGTGGGATCAAATCTCTGGATCATACACAAAAACCTTCCTCATGCCGATCCCGAAGCCAGCCAGAGTGCAGGTAACATTCAGGGATGGCAGAGCGGCGTAATGCCAACCACCAGGAATTTCGGTTTCAATCTGAGTCTACAATTCTAATTTTACAAAAAATGAAAAATAAAATATTCATTATAACTACCCTGGTTGTTTTCCTCGGATCCTGTACGGATAAATTTGAGGAATTCAATACAGACACGAAAAACCCTGCAAAAGTTTCGGGCGAAGCCCTGTTCAGCAATGCCGAGCTTGCGCTTACAGACCAGGTCTCCAGCACAAACGTGAACCTTAACGTGTTCAAGCTATTTACCCAGTACTGGACCGAGACAACATACACCGATGAGGCGAATTATGATATTATCAACAGGGGAGTTCCTGATCTTACGTTCAGAGAATATTACCGCGGTTTCCTGCGCGACTTTCAGGAAGCCAGAACAGTCATACTCGCAACTCCTGCATCAGCCACTGCCACAGGTCCGACAGAAAAGCTGAATAAACTGGCAATTATAGACCTGCTTCAGGCATATGCATTTCAGAATCTTGTGGATATTTTTGGAAATGTTCCATATAGTGAGGCGATGGATATCAACAACATAGCTCCCAAATACGATGATGCTTTCACAATCTACAAGGATCTTATACACCGGGTCGATACATCGGTTGCTGCCCTCGATACAACTGCAGGGAGCTTTGGAACAGCAGACCTTATTTATGGAGGAGATGCTGCCAGGTGGCGCAGATTCGGGAACTCACTTAAGCTGAAGCTTGGCATTACCCTGGGCGATGTCGATCCCGCTTTATCGAGGACCACTGTAGAATCAGCATTGGCAGCCGGTGTATTCAAATCAAATGCTGATGATGCTCTTCTTAATTACCTGGGTGCAATTCATACTAACCCGATATACACAGATGTTGTGCAGAGCGGACGTAACGACTTTGTGGCTGCAAATACAATTGTCGATCTTATGAACCAGAAACAGGATCCCCGCCTGCCATTTTATTTTACACAGAATGGAGGCGTGTATAAGGGTGGGGTATATGGAGAAAGCAGCCCTTATTCGCAGTATTCTCATATAGCTGATCCTATCACTGCACCTGTTTTCCCCGGGATTCTGCTGACTTACGATGAAGTACTGTTCTACCGTGCCGAAGCTGCTGCACGGGGTTTCAATGCCGGAGGCA
>JBLNAO010000288.1:0-11977 GCA_050259395.1 Chloroflexota bacterium | reverse complement strand
TGTAAGCAGTACGATCTGTAAGTGCCTCATCAAAAACAGAGGAAAGCACTTTTTCCGGGTCCTGGGAGTGCAGGCACAACGATGTAATCAGCAGGACGAAAATGCTGAGAAGGTTTCTGGTCATGCCTACGCGTCTATCTTTGCGTACTTGGCATGCGTTTCGATGAATTCCCTCCTTGGCGGAACTTCGTCGCCCATCAGCATCGAGAAAATATGATCTGCTTCTGCGGCGCTTTCGACCGTGACCTGGCGGAGTGTCCTTGTCTCGGGATTCATTGTAGTTGACCAGAGCTGCTCGGCGTTCATTTCGCCAAGACCTTTGTAGCGCTGCAACGACACGGATGAATCCTTGCCCTGTCCCATCTCGGCAATACCGGTCTCACGCTCCTCTTCGGTCCAGCAATAACGTTCCTGCTTCCCTTTTTTAATGAGGTAAAGCGGCGGGGTGGCAATATATATCATGCCTGCCTTGATAAGGTCGAACATATACCTGAAGAAGAATGTCATTATCAGCGTGGTGATATGAGAACCGTCGACGTCGGCATCGGTCATTATTATTACCTTATGATACCTGAGCCCACTGATATCCAACGCCTTGCTGTCTTCAGCAGTTCCTATCTGAACGCCCAGCGCGGTAAAGATGTTCTTTATCTCTTCGCTCTCATAGATCCTGTGCTGCATGGCTTTCTCAACGTTCAGGATCTTGCCCCTGAGCGGAAGGATAGCCTGGAAACGGCGGTCGCGACCCTGTTTTGCCGTACCTCCTGCGGAATCACCTTCTACGAGGTAGATCTCGCATTTTGAAGGATCCCTGTCTGCACAGTCAGCAAGTTTACCCGGGAGTCCCGAGCCAGAGAATTCATTCTTGCGCTGAACCATCTCGCGTGCCTTGCGTGCCGCATGGCGGGCAGTGGCAGCAAGGATGACCTTCTGAACTATAATTTTGGCATCCCTTGGGTTTTCCTCGAGATAGTTGGAGAGCATGGTGCTGACAGCCTGGTCGACCGCACCCATGACTTCATTGTTACCCAGCTTGGTCTTTGTCTGGCCTTCGAACTGAGGCTCCTGAACCTTCACTGAAACAATGGCGGTAAGCCCTTCCCTGAAATCATCGCCGTTGATGTCGAATTTCAGCTTTGAGGTAGCTCCCGAATCTTCTGCATATTTCTTCAGCGTGCGGGTCAGTCCGCGTCTGAAACCTGCCAGGTGCGTACCTCCTTCGATTGTATTTATGTTATTGACATAGGAGTGTACGTTTTCGGAAAAAGAGCTGTTGTACTGAAGCGCGATTTCAACCGGAACTTCTGCCTTGTCGAAAGTGATATGTATGACCCTTTCTATCAGCCTTTCCCTGTTGGCATCGAGATACTCAACAAACTCCTTGAGTCCATGTTCAGAATGGAATTCTTCATATCTTGGTTTTCCACCATTACCATTCTCGACAAACTCCCTCATGTCCGTAAGGGTGAGTGTAATGCCTTTATTAAGGAATGCAAGCTCGCGAAGACGTGCTGCCAGAATTTCGAAATTGAAGTCCGTAGTCTGAAAAATGGTGCCGTCAGGTTTGAAAGTAACGCTTGTACCGCTTTTTTCAGATTTTCCGGTGACTTCAACAGCTGTCACCGGTTTGCCTTTTGAATATGTCTGGCTGAAAACATTTCCTTCTCTTTCGACAACCACAGTAAGAGGGTCGGAAAGTGCGTTCACGCATGAAACACCCACGCCGTGAAGTCCGCCGGAAACCTTGTAAGAATCCTTGTCAAATTTACCCCCTGCATGCAGGACAGTCATTACAACCTCAAGCGCCGATTTCTGTTCCTTCTCCATCATGCCGGTCGGAATTCCGCGACCGTTATCATCGATAGTTATGGAGCCGTCTTCATGGATCAGGACATCTATTTTGTTGCAAAACCCTGCGAGGGCTTCATCGATGGAGTTGTCAACCACCTCATAAACAAGGTGATGCAGCCCTTTAACACCAATATCCCCAATATACATTGCAGGTCTTCTCCTTACAGCCTCGAGTCCCTCCAGCACCTGGATATTATCGGCTGAATATTCCTGTTCCTGCAATTTTTTTTCTTTTTCAGTCATTTCTTTTTATTTAAACAAACATACAATCCGGATCATATACTGAAAAAAGCAATTTTGCCGGACTTCCCCGGTAACTTTTTTCAGATTAAATTTTTGTAATCGAACAGACCGCCTTCAATCCCCTATCGGCTATCTGAAAAGATTTCAAATTTCCCGTATTAATTTATTGATATTATGAATTTTAATTACACGGGCAAATTTATAATTATTAATCAATTATCTGCAAAAAAAGTGCCAAAAATAATGCACAAAAAACCTTAAGAAATTAACAGAAATTACAGGCTATATGTGAAGCCGAGCATAAACATGAATCTGTAAGTCGGATAATAAGCCCATTCATAATACCTTTCATGCGACAGGTTGTTGAATTTAGCCCAGAATGACAGAATTTTCGAATACCTGTATTCCGCACTCAGGTTGAGATTAGGATGCCAGGGACTCGGGCTCACAATGCTGCGCAGAGGGCCGAATTCTGTAGGGTTTGTGGCAACAAGTTTCCGGTCACCCAGAACGGTGAGCTGCATCCCGGCAATAATCTTATCACGAAGGTTATATTTCAACCCTAACGAAGCATCCCATGATGGCATATTATATGGATGCTCAAGTGCAGTCATTGTATACTTGTAAAAATTGACAGCTCCGTTAAATGACATCTTTTCAGTAATGTTTCCCGTCATGCCGCCATGTATTGTAAGAATATCCACATCGTCACTGAGCTGGCTGAAGTAATTACCCCTTCCATAAACTGTATCGGAAGGAGTGAGCAGGTTGGTATAGAAGATCATGTCGTTTACGAGCGAGTATGAAGCCGATAACTCATAATTGCCTCCAAGTCCTGTATTGCCCCTGAGCCCTGCTGTGGCAACAATCTGCTTGTCAGTACTGGGAACCAGATACAATGAGAGGCCGAAAGGATTGAAGAATGGATTCTCTTCACAGACGGCAAGTGCATCATTCACCTGGAGACTTCCTGTCAGTGTTGTGAAGAAATTAACATATGAAGGCACAATGCTGAAGCCGAATCCAAGGTCGGGATAAACATGAAGTTTCGAAGAGGGTTCAATATTTCTCTCGAGCAAAGCCTGCATGCCAAGCTTAAACTGCCACTGGCTTGTGCTTTTTTGCACAAACGGATTCACTGCGGCAACATACTTCAGAAAAGGCCCAGATGCAACCGGCACCTGGAAATGCCTGAAGTCAACTCCCGCACCGACGAAAAAGCCTCTGAATGACTTTGCCATTTCGCCATCGAACCGGAATCTTCGCTGTGAAATATCCCTGTTATTATAAAAGTAATCATAACCGAGGTTGAAATCATATCTAAACTTCGAAGAATCAAGGGTAATTGATGAAACTGAAAGAGCCGCACCAATATCCGCATAATTGATCCTTGTCTGTTTCTTGTCAGGATGATAAGTGAAAATATCCGGATTATATCCATAAGCATGCCTCGTCCTCTGGAGGTAATCGACAGATCCGCCTATGACCACTCCTCTAAAAAACTTTTTCCCGAACAACGATAAGTCATTATCCATTCGCCCGGCGTATACCTTCTGACCGTTATCGAGGGCAATATTGCCATTATTCGAGTAATGCCTGCCGTAAAATCCAATAGCTCCTTTTTTCGATCTCTCGTTGGTGATGCTGATTTCTGCCAGAGGAGATGTGTAGCTTCCAAAACCGAGATTTATGTAGCTCTTGTATAGCTTGTCCAAAGGATCAGGCTGAAGTGTGGCGGCCTTTATCGGGCTCACTGTGTAAGCCGGCATGAAAGGGGTTGTTGTTACATTGTAGCTGAATGAAGGCCTGAACTTCGCAGTATCGGTCATGTCGGGCATGAAGCTCATTTTTTTTGCCTCATTCAGGGACGGTTTATACGGGTTGTAAAGTGTAACCTCACGTTTAAGAGGTGTCTGCTGCGCTGATGCATAAGAAATGCCAATCAGGGTGCATGCGGTCAGTATGAAAAATCTTCTTATCATTTCCTGGCTCAGTATCATGTTCATTTATTTTCGACTGCTAACGAATCGAGCTTCCCTTTTACTTCATCAATAATTCCGTCATCATCTACCGAATAATAATCTTTCAGGCTCTGAAGTGTAGCCTTTGCCTGAAGTGTATCGCCTTTTTTCAGGCTCAAGTCCGAGAGAAGAAGGAATATCCTTGCCATCCAGTACTGGTGCGGCGTATTCTGATTTATGAATTCCTGCACTACCTTTTCAGACTCTGCAGCCTGTCCGTTGCGGTATAATATCTCTGCAACCATGTATTTCGCTTCAGCTCCTTCCGCACTTGTAACTTCGGTGGCCACTTTGCGGAAATCCTTTAATGCTTCATCAAAATTATTCAGGCTGTAATTTGCGCGGGCATTGAGGAATGTGGCTTCCCGTTGAAGATCCTCAGGCACGCCGCCGGCCGCACTGATTTTCGATGCGGCTGTCATTGTTTTCTTTGCGTCGCCGGCCTCAGAAGCGGACCGTAGCTCTCCCCTGAGAGCTGCCATCTTGTTGTCGTCTTTGGTCGCAGCGTTTTCCAGCCTCTCATAATAATCGTACGCTGTTTCATATTCTTCTCTTTCGAAAAGCATTCCTGCAGCGGCAATCAGGGCCTGTTCTGTAAATTCGTTGTTTGGCTGTGCCAGAACCTCTGTGTATAATTTCAAAGCTTCTTCGCTGTTTCCCCCTGACCTTAATGATTCAGCCAGGTAAAATTGTGCATTCTGCCTGAATACGCCATTGGGAAATTCAGCCAGGTAACTTGTAAAAGCCTCCTTGGCGCGATCATATTTACCCGTCATATAAAGGTTTTCTCCTGAAGTGTACAGGAGGGAATCTTTTGATGCGGTGTTGATGTCGCCATACCCGTCAAGCGTCTTAACATATGCAAAATATGAATTGACATCATTCATGTCTACATAGGCATTGCGCAGGCCCGTCATTGCGTACCGTGCCTCAGGCGTTGACCTGTAGTTCTCAATAACCTTCTTGTATTCGGCAACGGCTTTTTCGTTCTCGCCAAGGCTGTAATAAAGCAGTCCAAGCTGTACTATGGAACGGGGAACATAAGGACTGTTAGGGTATGATGAGATCACAGTATTGAAGTCCGATTCACCCCGCTTGAAATCTTCCAGCACAACGTATGCCCTCCCTCTTTCAAAAATTGCATTCGGAACCAGCGGCGATGAAGGATATTTCTGAACCAGGGATGACAGCGTGCCTACCTTACCTTTCTGGTCATTCGTAAGCCCAAGTGAAAAGCCCTTCTGGAACATTGCATAATCGGCATCCCTGAGGCCATAATCTATCACTTTCTCATAGTATGAAATTGCCGTTTTATAATCTGTGGAGATATAATAGCAGTCGGCAATCCTGTTTCTGGCATCTGCCATCACTTCAGGACTGACTTTAGTGGCATTTTCTTCAAAAGCCCTCAGATTGCTCAGGGCTTTGGTGTAATCCTGGATATTGAAGCCGGCTGAACCGAGATTATATCTTACGAGTGCTGATTCGGGAAGCAATCCTGAACCGGGCACCCCTATAAAAAGCTCATAATCCTTTATTGCGTTGTCATACTGCCCCATTCTGTAGAATGATTCACCCCTCCAATACACGGCCCTTGACATGAGGCTCCTGTTGTATTGCTCATATGTAAGGGATTTGCCGAACATGTCGACTGCCTCCTGGAACTGGGAGTTTTTGAAAAGTTCGAGTCCCCTGAAGAAAGCAACCCTCTGGTAAGCTGCCTCCAGCCTGGCATCCTTCTTTGCAATTTTATCGAGTGATGCCAGGGCAGCCCTGTAATTTTTAAGCTGGGTATAGGTTCCAACAAGGTAATCGTAGGCTTCCTGTATCCGTGGAGATCCCGGGAACTGATCAATGTACTCCTGGAATGACCCGATGGCTTCGCCAAAAGGTGAATTCGATGTTTCGTATGTCAGCTTTGCGTAGTTGAAGAGTGATTCTTCCTTAATGCCCTTGTCAAAATCAAGCTTTGCCGCTTCCCCGAAAGCGAACCTTGCTCTTTGCTTGTCGCCTTTTTTCATGTAGCAGTCTCCCAGGATGTTCCAGATATTCTGACTCAGAACATCTCCTTTTGCGCTTACTTCCAGAAGAGTTTTTATAGCTTTATCCAGATCCCCGGTCTTATAATAACAGTATCCCAGCTGGAACTTATCCTCCCGCTCACTGGCCTTTGCTCCTGCGGCGTATTTTTCAAGATACGGCAGAGCCTCTGCATACTGACCTTTGTTGAAATAAGCATCCCCAATAAACCTGTAAAGTTCCACGGCCCGCTCCTTCCCGGCTGAATTCAGCAGGTCGGGCGCCATTTCGAGGATTGCATCGTAATCCTTCTTTGTATAGAGTATCTGAACGATATAGAAAGGCACCACCCTGCCGAAGGTCTCATCTTCCTTCAGTTTCATGAAACCGTCAAGAGCGGTTTCATATTTTTTTTGTTCATAGGCAATGTGCGAGAAGTAATACAGCGCCGGGGATGTGTACTCTGTATCGATATCCTTTATTTCGGAAAACATAAGAAGTGCTTTCTCAGTGTCGCCTGTGGAATAAAGTGAGTATCCATACCTGAAGAAATACTCCGCCAGCTTTTCACCTTCCAGTTCCTGCCTGTTTGTCTGCTTGTAATATAAGGCAGCTTTCCGGTAATTTTTGTTCTGGTAAAAATAATCAGCAAGGTCAAGTTTGGCATTGTTAAGTCGCGGGCTCTCGGGATGATTATAGATGTATGTAAGCATCCTGTATTCTGCGTCGGCATTGAAGACTCTGACTGCAGACAAAGCAGCAAAAAACTCAGCTTCTGCCCTTGCCAGCCTGTCGGTATTGCGTTCATCCTGCACATAAGAATCAAAAAGACGTATAGCCGCAGGATATTTTTCCTTGTTGAACAGCTCCATTGCGCGATTGAATTCCGAGCCAAGTTCCTTACCGGTGAAAGGGATTTGTCCAGATGCGGTGCTGAAAATGAAAAGGAAAAAGAGGGCGGGAATTATTGATAATCCTGAAATGATCTTCGTCTTGTCGTTCATAACTGCTTTTTTTATCCCGGGCTTTCGCAGCCGTTAATACAGGATCTAAGTTGCTGATAAATGGTTAATTAGTGATCTTTTCCGTTAATCCGTAAAATTACTACTATTAAACGCCGTGAAAGGAGCTTTATTACTGATTTTATCAACATATAAATGTTAATTATGATTTCTTTCCTTATTTTGCGTTCAAATGATTCATAATGCAGCAGAATCTTCCTTTGGATGTTATTATTGAACTTACCGATTGCACAATTTGGCAGCAGGACCACCTTGTTCTATCCAATGTGAATCTGACTGTTAAAAGCGGTGAGTTTGTTTATCTTGTCGGCAGGGTCGGGAGTGGTAAATCGAGTCTCATAAAAACCCTGAATGCACAACTTCCGCTGAAATCAGGAACAGGTCTTGTTGCAGGATATGACCTTGCAAAAGTTAAACCCCGTGAGGTTCCATTCCTGAGAAGAAAAACAGGGATCGTTTTCCAGGATTTTCAACTTCTTATTGACCGGTCGGTGAATGAGAACCTTGAATTTGTGCTGCGCGCCACAGGATGGAAAAACAAGAGCGATATCGATGCCCGGATCGGGGAAGTGCTTGAGAAAGTAGGGCTCAGCCTCAAGGGTTACAAGATGCCTCACCAGCTTTCAGGTGGTGAACAGCAACGTGTGGTGATCGGGAGAGCGCTGCTTAACGACCCTGATATCATTCTTGCAGATGAGCCGACAGGCAACCTGGATCCCGAAACATCCGAGGGAATCATGAGGCTTCTGATGGATATCAGCAAAACAGGCAGGGCTGTTGTCTTTGCAACGCATAACTACACCCTGCTGAAAAAATTTCCTGCAAGGACTCTCAAATGCGCCGATGGCAAGCTCGCAGAGGTCAGGCTTGATGAGGAAATGGAACTGATATGAAGAGTGGTGAGCGTAAAGCGCTTCGCCAACAGAAGCTTCAGCGAAGGTTGGTTGAGCGTAAGCGTATAGCGTTGAGCCTAGCGTAAAGCTTAGAGAAGGAACCGATTACCTGATTACCGATTACCGATAACCTGTTTTCACCAAGGTATTTCCCTTTTGTCCCTGAATATTTTCCCGGTGAGTTCCTGGGGAGCTTCGGTGGCAAGCCACACCGGTGTCTGAGCTCCTTTCTCAACAGTTCTTGGAGCAGCCTTCCCCCCCATGTCTGTCTGAAGCCATCCGGGGCATACAGCATTGACTGAGATGCCAACCTCCCTGAGCTCATAGGCAAGATGCCTCGTAATCGCGTTGAGAAGCGTCTTCGAAGTGCAGTATGCCGGCGACCATCCTTCCACCGGGTCGGACATCGAACCTCCTCCGCTGGAGATATTAATTATCCTCCCCGGCTTATTCATATTATAGACAAATTCCTTCACGACTCTCAACGGACCGTAACTGTTTGTGTTAATTGTTTTTATAAGAGTGTGCGAAGGGTCATTAAGAAGGGAGTCATCCTCCTTAATCAATATGCCGGCATTGTTGATGATCACATCGAGACGGATCCTACGGTCCAGCAGCATCAGGGATGCCTCCCTGACACTTTCATCTGAGCTGACATCCATAACCAATGGCTCGATTGAAAGATTGCCCTCCAATTTACTCAGGGCATTATCAAGGTCACTCTGGCTCCTTCCCGAAAGGAATACATGATATCCGCTTGCGGAAATCTGCCTGGCGATTTCGAATCCAAGCCCCCTGTTTGCACCAGTGATCAGAACATTTTTCATGTAAGAAAGATTTAAACACTAACATTCCTGTTTATCAAGTAGTTCACTTATTCCTGAAACATCCGTACCATTATGCTTGTTATCAGATTAAAAAAAGGATAATTGTTAAATTTGAGAAAAGAACTGACAGATGAACCTAAAGGAGAATTCCGAAATGCGGCGTAAAGTTGTTGTCGTAGGAGCAGGTGCCGTGGGCGCCACCTATTGCTATGCCCTGGCCCAGAGCGGACTGGCGAATGAAATTGTGTTATACGACAGGAATGAAGACCTGATGCGCGGTCAGGTGCTCGACCTCGTCCACGGACAGCCCTTTTTTCCGACTGTTATAATCCGGCATGGCACTCCTGATGATTACGACGATGCCAACATAGTCGTGATCGCAGCAGGATCAGCACAGAAACCGGGTGAAACAAGGCTTCAGCTCATAAAGAAAAATGCCGAGATAACAGGAGCAATTGCGGATGAGGTGGCAAGGCACAATACAACCGGAGTAATCATCGTTGTAAGCAACCCCGTCGATGTCCTTACGTATGTCGCACTGAAAAGATCTGGATGGGAACGGCACAGGGTAATCGGTTCAGGAACAGTCCTCGACAGCTCCAGGTTCAGGCATCTTCTGGGTACGCATTGCGGTGTAGATGTGCATAATGTTCATGCATATATCTTAGGTGAACACGGCGACAGCGAATTCGCTGCATGGTCGATGACGCATGTTGCTGGAATGAAGATAGAGGATTATTGCCCGTTCTGCAACGGGTGCACAGACTGGAACGCCCAGCGCGACGATATCGAAAAACAGGTGCGCGAATCAGCGTATCACATCATTAATTATAAAGGATCGACGCATTATGCGATAGGACTTGCGATGACAAAGATAACCGGGGCAATCCTGAGGAATCAGCACAGCGTCCTTACAGTTTCGACAATGCTCCAGGGAGAATTCGGAATCAATGATGTATGCCTGAGCGTACCGTGCATAGTCTCTGACAAGGGAATCTTCAGGATTATTGAGAGCCCTCTTTCTGACCGGGAAGTGGAATTACTCAACAAGTCGGCAAACATCCTGAAGGAAGCTATAGGCTCGATCTGAGCATTCAGGATGAAGGATCGGATGACATGTTTTCGAGCATCAGCTCAAAAACCTCTCTCTGCTGACGGCCTTCATCGGTGTCAAGGAGCGATGTGTTATGCCAGATGCAGATGAAGGTGCCGCCTATCCTTCTGACATTACGTATAATAGAATCCAACAAACCGGAGGCAGCATCTTTCCCTAGCTTCCTGTAATTAAAAAGAGTCTCGTCCATAATCATGAATGGAAAGACCTTGAGAGAGGTTGACCTGTCTTCAATGACATCATAAAAGTAAAATGGTCTTGCAAGACCTGCCCTGAATCCGGGCTCATCGGCATACCCCATTGAATAATCCTCGGTTATGCCGACTTCATTTAACAGCCTGTAAGAATCAGGCAGCCTGAACCTTAGATAATGAAACCGGCTGGTAGATACATTCTGCCGGGTTAGTTCTGCCAAACGGTGTTTTTCCTTCTCCAGAATCTTTTTCTGGGAAAATGATAAATATGAAGGGTGAAGACCAGTTTTATATTCTCCTGAAATCCGGGAAACAAGATTCCGGAAAGCAACAAATTTCCAGGAGGGATTCCTGTCATATTTTGAATGATCGCCTACCGGGAAGAAGAAGCCCGCATCTGCACGGTTTTTATTAATGGCACCTGTAATGTAGGCGAATACGTCATATGGATCATTCTCCTCGTGAGTCATGGTACGGAATCTTTCAGAGATCTTCTTTTTATTGGTTTTCATATCTCCCACGATGTCGCCGAGAGAGGAGAAGAGGTTACGCCCCAGATATGCAAAAGGCTCATCAGCATCGATCGTGATCATCGACCTGAAGTCTGTTTTTCTGACCGCAACATCCCTGAATTTCCTGATAAATGCCCTGGCAAGTTCCCACGACCATAAATCCACAACGGGCATATTAAGAAATCCGTTCACGTAAGCTACGGATGAAGATGCCTCGAATCTTCCGTGTTCATCCCGCTTCCCACAGGTATATTCCTCATAGCGGCTTACCAGGTAGAAAGAGGCAGCAAAGACATCAAACGGGAAATCACATTCGCCAACAGAACTGAAAAACACAGGCAGGTTTTTCCATGAAGTGACTGATATATCCTTCGGCTCGATCCCTTGCTCAAATAATAACGTTTCGGGAATAATCCTGAATGCGCCGGGTATATTTTCTTCCGAGTAATTGATAACCGGACGCTTTTTGGTTTTCCTCTTGTCCGTGGTGATCTCAAACTGCAATCCCAGTATTTCACCCAGGATCAATGAGGCGATGTACTGCAGCCTCGGGCTGTCATGCTCAACATAAATTCTTACCGGTCCGGGATCCATACATACAAATTTATGTAATGGTTTGAGAATGAATGAGGATTACAGGAAAATATTTTTTATGATTTAAGCACTCCCTGGATCCTTCATCCATCTAACCCTAACCCCGGGTATTGACCTGCCTATGGCATTTAATCTTCATCTTTTCAGATAATCCTCAAAAAGCACCTGCAGGTAAGCTTTGCCCAAAGATTCCGCTGCTTCAGGATGAGCTCCCTCCTTCCAGACGATCTGACCGGGTTTGTGATCATAAGCTACAGCAGAACTATCTGTAATGAATCCGAATCCTTCATTGAATGTATAGAATGCAAATGATCTTGCGTCATTACAGAGCATGTCCTTGCTGAAAGGAAAATCTGCCGGAATGCCGAGCTGATCGAGTACTGTAAGTGGAATATCAACCTGGCTGCCAAGCTTATCCACAACGAGTCCTTTTTCTTTCACCGCACCTCCTGTCCAGATCATCGGGATCCTGAAAACAAGTGTTGAATATGCAGGGATTTCCTCGCTTCCTCTGGCGCCATGGTCGGCAACAAGGACAACAAGAGTGTTTTTCCACCACTCCTGCATCCTGGCCCAGTCAATGAATGAGCCCAGCACGCTGTCTGTATAAAAGACGCTGTTCCTGTAATCGGCTCTTTTTTCATTCAGCGGGAAAACAGGTTTCATCGGTACCTCAAAAGGTTCATG
>JBLNAO010000287.1:0-4305 GCA_050259395.1 Chloroflexota bacterium | reverse complement strand
GGACTGTGCTGCCAAAAGACTGGACATTGATCCCGGATTAACAGGTTATTATGTTTTTACAAGCAATATTTCAAACCTGGCCTACACACCTGAAGCTCCTGAAGTTAAGATATTGCTTAAGTCAGGAAGGATTGACAGGATATCGGAAGTTTCGGATATGTTCGATCACAGGTTCATTTCCGAAAGAATAACAAAGCATTTCATGTGTTATCCAAAGGAATGCAGGTGAGAAAAAGCGTAGAGCGTAGAGCGTAGGGCGTAAGGAAAGGGAAAATTTAATCAATATGAACATGGAATTTGATGCCGCAACAATTGCAGGATTTTTGAAAGGTGAAATAGAAGGAGACCCACAGGTAAAGGTTAACACCATTGCAAAGATCGAGGAAGGCCATCCCGGCGCCTTATCATTCCTGGCCAACCCCAAATATGAGCATTATATCTATACTACCGAATCATCCATTGTGCTTGTAAACAAAGCATTTGTGCCTGGATCAAAGGTAAATGCCACAATGATCAGGGTGGACAATGCATATGAATCTTTCGCCGCCCTTCTGCAGCTTGTCGACCAGGCCAGACCCAGGAAGAAAGGCATACATCCTGCTGCTGTGATAGAACCTGGTGCCAAAATAGGGACAGATGTCTATATTGGCCCTTATGCCTATATCGGGGATAATTGCGTCATAGGTGACGGCTCCTCGATATATCCTCATGTTTATGTCGGCGACAATGTAAGGATCGGTAAAAAGACAACTCTATATCATCGTGTGACAGTTTATCATGAATGCATTATCGGTGATGGCTGCACGGTACATGCCGGTACGGTGATTGGCAGCGATGGTTTTGGATTTGCTCCCCAGTCTGAAAATGAATTCATGAAGATTCCCCAGCTTGGGAATGTGGTACTCGAAGATCATGTCGAAATTGGCGCCAATGCAACAATCGACAGGGCCACAATGGGCTCTACAATTATCCGGAAAGGAGTGAAGCTCGATAATCTCATTCAGGTTGGTCATAATGTGGAGATTGGTGAAAACACTGTGATCGCCGCCCAGACCGGCATCTCAGGATCGAGCAAGGTTGGTAAGAACTGCATGTTCGGAGGACAGGTCGGCCTTGCAGGTCACCTGAAAATCGCTGATGGAACAAAGATAGGCGCCCAGGCCGGAATAATGGGCAGCATCCTGGAAGAGAACACTGCCGTTCAGGGTTCACCGGCAATGGACTTCAGAACTTTCCTGAGATCTTCGGTTGTAATCAAACACCTTCCTGAGATGAAGGTAAAGCTTGATAAAATAGAAAAAGAGCTGCAGGCAGGCAAAAACAAGTAGCTTCATGGAGCATTAATCATAAATGAATTTCCTTCAGAGAGAAAATCTTCTTATATATTCAGTTTTTTTTATTCTTTTGCAGAGGATTTTTATAATAACCTGACTGATGAGCGAAAAGCAGAGAACCCTTGCCGGGGATATCAGCCTCACTGGCAAAGGCCTACACACCGGAATAAACGTAACATTGATTTTAAAGCCGGCTCCGGCAAATCACGGCTACAAGTTTTGCAGGACAGACCTTCCCGGACAACCGGTGATTGATGCACTTGCGGAAAATGTAACGGAAACGGCCAGGGGAACCACCCTTGTACAGAATAATGCATCGGTGGCCACTGTGGAACATGTGCTGGCAGCTCTTTACGGTTTACAGGTCGACAATGCTCTTATTGAGCTCGACGGCCCCGAAGCACCGATCATGGGCGGTTCATCATGGAAATTCGTTGAGGCAATCAGGCAGGTTGGTATAGTTGAACTGAAAGAAGAGCGTAACTACTTCGTGGTAAAGCAAAAGATCACCTACTCAGAAGAGGAGCATGGCGTAGACCTTATAATTTATCCCGATGATCATCTGAGTATAAACGTGCTCATTGATTATAATTCCAAGATTCTCGGCAACCAGTATTCAATTCTCGATTCAATAAAGGATTTTGAAGAGGAGATTTCAAAAAGCAGAACTTTTGTATTCTTCCATGAGCTCGAACCACTATTCAATTCCGGAAGGATCAAGGGTGGCGACCTGGATAATGCAATCGTCATTCTCGAAAAAGAAGTCGAACAGGAAGAGATAGACCGTATAGCCATGCTTTTCAACCGCCCCGGAATAAGCAGGCACAATGCAGGGGTGCTTAATAACACCCAGCTGCAATACCCGAACGAGCCTGCACGTCATAAGCTGCTCGACATAATGGGCGACATCTCGCTTGTCGGTATGCCGATCAAGGGAAAGATAGTTGCAACCCGCCCCGGCCATCATGCAAACACAAGGCTGGCAAAGATCATAAGGCAGGAGATGAAGAAGGCCGCATCGAAGAAGGATATTCCTGTTTACGACCCCTCGCAGCCACCTGTATACACCGTGGAGGATATCAAAAGGAAACTTCCTCACAGGTTCCCGTTTCTTTTTGTCGACAAGGTCATCTCGCTCGATGAATCCACGATTGTAGGTATTAAAAATGTTACCTTCAATGAATCATTCTTCCAGGGGCATTTCCCTGAAGAGCCTGTGATGCCAGGAGTCCTGATGGTCGAAGCTCTCGCACAGACAGGGGGATTGCTGGTACTCAGTACTGTTGATGAACCGGAAAGGTATTCAACTTACTTCCTTAAAATAGACAAGCTTAAATTCAGGCATAAGGTTGTTCCGGGCGATACCCTCATTTTAAAAATGGAGCTTACCGATACCATCCGCAGGGGTATCGTCACAATGTTTGGTCAGGCATTTGTCGGAAACAATCTGATCCTTGAAGGTGAAATGACCGCGCAGGTTATTAAAAACAAGTAATATCAATGATCTCAAATCTTGCCTTTGTTCATCCGGGAGCCATCATAGGAAAAGATGTGACGGTGGAACCATTCGCTTATGTCGGTGACAATGTTCAGATAGGCGATGGCACCTGGGTCGGCCCAAACTCAACGGTGATGTGGGGCGCCAGGATTGGGAAGAAATGCAAGATCTTCCCTGGTGCTGTCGTCTCGGCAATTCCACAGGATCTCAAATTCCAGGGTGAAGAAACAACCACGGTGATCGGTGACAATACAACTGTAAGGGAAGGTTCAACAGTGAACAGGGGCACAGCATCTGCCGGAACTACAATCGTTGGAAACAATTGCCTGCTGATGGCTTATTCCCATATCGGTCATGACTGTATCATAGGCAATAATGTAATAATAGGCAATTCAACGGGGCTCGCGGGTGAAGTGAAAGTAGACGATTTTGCAATTCTCAGCGGTGGCACCCTGGTGCACCAGTTCGCAAGGATCGGCGCTCATGTTTTTGTCGGCGGAGGCGGTAAAGTCAGGATTGATGTTCCTCCGTTCGTACTCGCAGACCGCGAACCCCTGGCGTACATGGGACTTAATGTGGTCGGACTTCAAAGACGCGGTTTTGAAAAAGAAAGAATAGACGAGATCCACAACATCTACCGGGCTGTCTACCAGATGAAAATGAATTTCTCACAGGCCCTAGATTATATCGAAAAGGAATTCAAGCAATCACCTGACAGGGATTATATAGTCGGATTTATAAGGAAATCAGACAGAGGCGTTATCCGCTCCAGGTAGCTGGGAGCTTGTCCAGCCCTGCGCCGATATTGTAATTTCCGTTCCCCCCTCTCCAACAAGTACATATCCGGATTCGGGTTGTGTCATATGACCTATGACGGCTACATTTTCAATTCTTTTGATCTTTTCAAATGCATCGAGCTTTACTGTGAAGAGCAGTTCATAATCCTCGCCGCCATTCAGTGCAGGAGTTACCGGATCGATAGTGAATTCCTCTGAGATCCTGGCTGTTTCGTAATCGATGGGGATCTTCTCTGAATATATCCTGCAGCCCGTATTTGAAAGTTTGCAGATGTGGATAAGATCAGATGCAAGTCCGTCGGATACATCGATCATGCCGGTAGGAACGATATTCTCCTTCTTCAGCTCATCCAGGACTTTCACCGGGAACTCAGGTTTAAGCTGTCTTCGCACAATATATTCATAACCTGATAGATCAGGCTGCATGTTTTTTTCTTTTTCAAACAGCTTTCTTTCGCGTTCGAGGAGCTGTAGGCCCATGTAAGCTGCCCCGAAATCGCCCGTTACACAGATGAGGTCAGTTGCACCGGCACTGCTCCTCCTGATAACTTCTGCTTTTGGTACTGTTCCGATTGCAGTGACACTGATTGTCAGTCCCGTATAAGAGCTTGTTGTATCACCTCCGGCAAGATCAATATTATACTTGTCGCAAGCCAGCCTGATGCCATCATAAATC
>JBLNAO010000286.1:0-4582 GCA_050259395.1 Chloroflexota bacterium | reverse complement strand
TTCTGGTCAGTTGTTAAATTCCAAGGTTTCTTTTGAACAGTACCTGCTTCTCCCTGGCTTTATTCATAAGGGCAATGAATTTAGACTCGTCCCGGTACTTTGCCAAAAGAGGATCAAACCTTGAGAAGAAAACATCATTTATAAATCCTTGTTCGATCGAATTGTTGAGCCAGGAGAGAGAATCCTCCATTTTTCCCATTAACGCTGAACAATCCGCCAGCCACCATGAGAGTTCTTTGTCATGCAAGGCATATTCCTTCAAAATCTTTACCTTATTATCAAATCCAGATTCGTTTTTTTCAAGAACTGCTTTCCACATTGTAGCCATTTCGCCAAAAATCCCGCTGTCCTTTTGCAATAAAAGATTATAGGCTGTCATTGCTTTCTGGTTTTCTCCTGAATAAACACAGGTCAATGCATAATAATACTGGCAAAGAGGGTTCTCCGGAGCAAGATCGTAAGCTTTGAGCAAGTATGAAGCGGCTTTTGCCCAATTTCCTTTAAATATTTCATAATACGAATAACCGCAAAGGTTCAAATGGTTGAGCGGGTCGGACTGCAGGATCCGGTCCAGATATTCACCGGCAAGCTCCATTTGACCAGCCAGTGCAAAAATGTACCCTGACATATCAAGAGTATCTGCAATGGTGACTTTTCTGAAATTGATAATCGATTGTTCAAGTTCACCCCTGGTGTAGGCAATAAAACCTTTTACGGCATAACCGGCATCACATTTTGGATCTATTGCCAATGATCTCCGGGCATCAATCTCCGCCATGTGCAAAATATCCGAAGTTGGTTTAAAACCAGCGTTATGATATTGCCAGTAAATCAAGGCTCTGCTGGCATACAAAAGGGCATTCTCACCGGAATTTTCAAGAGCCTGGTTAAGTAGTTTCAATGCCTGATCAAGACCAGCTTCAGTAAAAGTCCAGGCATAATTTTTAGCCTTCAGGTATAATTCATAGGAAACAATATCTGAGATGGGCACTTCCCTGAGTTTTGATTTTTCTGCGGAAGTGATTTTAAGTTTCAAGGCTCTGGAAATCGATTGAGCTACATTCTCCTGAATTTCAAAAACATCATCAAGTGTTCCATTGTATTTTTCAGCCCAGAGATGAGTATCCGTTACTGAATCAATCAACTGTGCAACAATCCGGAGGTTGTTGCCTGCCTTACGAACACTTCCTTCGAGAACGAAATGTACATTTACTTCCCGGGCAATTTCAGGAATTGTCTTTTTTGAGCCTTTGAAGGTCATGGCTGAGCTTCTGGATATAACCAGCAGATCATGTATATAGGAAAGATCTGTAATGATCTCCTCAGTTAAGCCATCACTGAAATATTCCTGTTCCGGATCGGAACTGAGGTTATCAAATGGAAGAACAATGATTGATTTTTCTTTTGGTGTTCTATCTTTTATGAATTGGCTTTCTTTCCTTTCCAATACAGGTTTTATTGGTTCCTTCTTCAATCCTGAAATTATCTCCTGGATTGCATTACCAACCTTATTTATCTGGTTACGGTACCTTGTCTTGTTCAGGTTACTCTTTTCATCGTCATCTGATTTCAGAGGCCGGTTGACTCCCTGTTCCGCATAAACAAAATCAACACCGCGGAAAAATCCTCCAAGCTGATTTTCGCATAGCTTTAGATCAACAGTGTTCAAATCATAAATACGTACAGGTAGCACTCTGCCAGCCACATTCCCATTAGGCAGCTTCACCTTCAATCCAAAATTATCCTTTGAAGCCATCTCAACAAAAGCCTTGAACTCATGCTCCCATGCAAAAGATTTTGGATCACAATAAGTGCGGGAAATTATGGGGATGAAGATCAAACACCTGAGTTTCTCCTTCAGGGATTCACCAACATCATGTGTCTCCAGAAGACCATCGTGGGGATTGATATCGAAGTAAACGCTGATCTCTTCCTTGAATGTAGATTCGAGTTCTGTCTTCAGGGCTTCAACGAACTCAGATACCCACTGATCGCCCTTGTTGTCTTTTTGGCGGTATGAGATGAAGATGTCATAATTATATCCTTCGATAAGGCTGGACATCTGGCGGTTGATTTGATTTGCAAGTTAATCCAAAGTAGCACAGAATCCAAATGAAGGTCATTTGATTATCCATTTACTTCATGTCATCTGAAAGGAAATCAACTCTTCTCAAACTGAAAGTCATCAAAACATTCCTTCTCAGTCATACATATTTAAACGAACCGCCTGAAACCTGGCATCTTCTGGCGTGAAAACAAAATGCCCTTTGAGCGTTGAGCGAAGAGCGTTGAGAAATTCAGAGTCTGAACAGTTAATAATCAGTTGAGAGGCAAACTGCATCAATTACCGGTTGAAATGCAATTAAGCCCTTTTACGGTTGTGAAAACGGTTTTCAATATGATATTCAAGTCGTTCGCAATATATGTTTTCAGATGAATGCCGGCCTGATTACTTTTGAGCTTAAATATTGTAAATATGAAATCCTGCTTTTTGACATTTTTTGGGCTTTTTTTATCCGTTTTACTTATTGGTCAAACCGCCACGCCCGACAGATCGGATAGCAGATGCACCGGTAAGACAATCACTTTTAAGCTGGTTAATAATAAAACTCTCTTTAATATAAAAACAGGGAACACACGATTAAGGATTGTTCTCGACAGTGGTATGGGCTGGGAGGGACTGGTGATAACAAACCAGGACCTCATCGATTCCATCCAGCTTATAAATCCGAGAGAGGCCACAATCGGAGGTGCGGGTAACTCAGATGTGTCCACGGCTATTTTCGCAGACTCGATGATATTTACGGCGGGTGAAGCCGAATTCAGTGATCAAAGGATTGTGATCCTGAGAAGAGGAGGTTTCAAAGGTGCTTCCTTTGACGGGATTACAGGGTATTCGATATTTGGTCATTATGTGGTTGAAATAGACTACGATAATTCTGAAATAGTACTCTATAAGCCGGGGGAGTTTATACCTGATAAATCGTGGGTTGAAATTCCCTTGCGCTTCAGCGAAAATATGATTCCCTGGATGGATGCCAGGATTGTAATTGAAAACGAAGTACCCATTCCTATTTTGTGTTATATCGACTGTGCCTCATCGGAAGCGATAGAATTGCTCCTGAAGGCTGATCAGAAATTCATTATTCCGGATAATATGGAAAATTACTACCTGGGACAAGGGTTAAGTGGTGACATAAATGGAAAGAGAGGAAAAATATCGAAAGTGATTATCGGACCTTATGAGATTCCTGATGTTGTTGCGGCTTTTGCACCTGTCGAAGTGAGGTCAAAACAGAGAGGTGCCGATGGTGTGATAGCAAACAATCTGTTGAGACGCTTCAACCTGGTCTTCGATTATTCAAATAAAAAATTATTTATTAAACCCAATTCCCATTTCAGAGATCCTTTTAACTAGTTGAAAATCTAAAATACCTCAGAGATGAAAAAAATTATCAACTTTTTAACATTGGCCTTCATGGTTATTACAATGCCTGTTGACACTGTTGGACAAGGTACTCAGGAAAGTGAGAAAGAAGCCATCAGGAACGTGATTATTACTTCCTATGTGGATGGAATTTTTAATGAGGGGAATGTGAATAAAATTAAACTCGGATGGTATCCTGAGTGCGATATAAACATTTATAACATACTGAAAGATACCTGCACAAAATCGAAAGCTTTCAGATTTATCCCAATGTTCGAAAAGAACCCTGTGGGATTAACACCCGGCACAACATGTAAATTTCCTCTGGTACATGTCACCGGATATGCAGCCATCGCTATTGTCGAGATATTCAATGAAGAAAAGCAAATTTATACAGATTATATGAACCTGTATAAGTTTGCCAATGGATGGAAAATTGTAACCAAAACATTTTATGCATTTCCTAAATAGGTGATTATGAGTTTTGTACATTACAATTCAAATCTTGTTGTGATTCTCAGCTGCAGCTGATTTGTTGAACTGGACATCAGTTTTGATGACAGCTTTTTGATTTAGTCTCAAGGTTAATCCGGCAGTTACAATGGTATTTTTATAATTTAAGTTCTTTGATATTTCTGATTCAACTGAATTGTGCATATCATAAAATTCATATCTGACGAATGGTATCAACTCCTGTTCTATATTACTGAAGGCTTTAAAAACATTATATCCTGCTTCAGCATAATATCCAACCATCGATTTACCGAGATCATTTCTTGATGAGCCTGTCCTTGTGTATACATTGTACTGTTCGGTATTTGAAATTGAAGTATAATAGACCTGGCCCCTCAACTCCAATCCTTTTGTATGATATCTGGCATCGGCTCCCAGAATGGATATTCCAACGACAGATAAATCTGCTCTTAGAAGTAAATCTGAATTATTCTCAGAGGTTTTCCATAAAGCCTGCTATGGGATTTCCCAAAATACCCTGATACACCCAGATTAAGATTTTTTATGCCATAAAACTCGTAATCTACGGTATTGATACATACTGATTATTATTTCTTGAAATATGGAAAGTCAATGATTCTAAGCCAGGTGATCATTAAGTATTTAAGACCTATGCCAAATAATATCAAACCTCCTGCAGTC
>JBLNAO010000285.1:0-21103 GCA_050259395.1 Chloroflexota bacterium | reverse complement strand
TCAAGACCCGCGGATTCGATTCTTATGACATTCCGAAGTTCTCGTGGCTGCCCAGGATTGATACAGTGATCCTCGACCGCAAAGACAAGGCTCCCAAAGGCGGCGGTGAACCTGCTATTGTAGCTGTTGCCGCTGTTGTGGCAAATGCAATATTCGATGCAACAGGTGCAAGGCTTTACCGTTTCCCGATGACTCCGGAAAGAGTGCTGGAAGCATTAAAGAAAGTATAATCGGGACACAGAGTTACACAGAGGACCACAGAGGACCACAGAGGACCACAGAGATTTCTATTATCGCTCTGTGAACCTCTGTGCCCTCTCTGTGTACAAAAAAAGAATATTATTTATAGATAAACAGGAACATTAAAGGCAGGATAATTCCAATCATCGTAAGCACTGCCCCCCTTCTTGTTATGCCGTTTTTACCTTTTACAAGGAATAATCCGGTGATCGTCACAAGGATAAGCGCGCCACAAAAGATATCACTGAAATATTTCCACCAGACCCCCGGATTGTAATGCAGGAAATTAACCTGGTAGAAGAATGGTCTTTTGCTTATTCTTTCTATCGTGCATTCACCTGTTTGAGAGTTTACCCTGACAAAGCCTCCATTGATGAAGATGGTGGCAAAATTACCTGACGGAAAATACGAGGCTTTAAACTCGTTTTCAATATTTACGCCTTTCAGAATCTCCCTGGCGACTTCGTCATTGAAGCTTTCCCTGTTTACCTGCAGGTTTGTACTGAAAGCACTACGGTCAAAGATGTAGTTGGAATTCCAGTTATGCTTATGGTTGAGCGCAATGCCTGAGATGGCATAGATAAGCGTCATTCCGGCTATGAGGTAGCCAAGGTCCCTGTGAGTTATCCTGTTAAGCTTCGGGAGATTCATGAAAGAAAATTAAGAACTTACACAGAGATCACAGAGAAGCACAGGCGTGAAGATTTCTGAACCTCAGTGGTCCTCTGTGCAACTCTGTGTAACAAATCTCCGAAATTCAGTTATTTTACAATGTGGCTTTTATACTCCATCATCACATCTGCAAGTGCAATCTGGGTTGCCATTGCTGTGGCTGTTTCACACGTGTCTGCAGCCATGTTTTCGTGATTCATTGCCATTGCTGTTCCTTCCTGCATTGCTCCCCCTTCTGCCGGCATTCCTGCAACTTTGGTAAGAGTGCCTTCGACTACTACAGTGCTGCCCATTAGTTCCATCGGGAATTTCGGCATGGTCTCACCAGCCTGTATGTAAAGCCTTACATCGGGATTTTCGCCCACGATGAACAGTTTTTTACCTGTATGGGTGCATACATGAACTACCTTTCCTTCAACGGAAATTGTTTTTCCCATATAATCACCTGGATTGCCGATGAGAGAAGCAAATTCAACCTTTGCGGTTCCTGTTTCTGTGGCGGCAGATTCGTTTTTCGGTGTGTTTCCGCATGATGAGATGAATGCAGTGACAATCAGTAATGATAAAAGTCTTTTGATCATTGTATTGTAGTTTTAGTTAGTTTTTGTTTAAAGATGGTACAAATATCTTAAAAATCCTTAAAAAATAAAAATCCGGTTAATTGTTAAACCGGATTAATTTATCGGGATCCCCATCTCTCTTCCTTGATCCCTCTCCCCTGAAGCGGGAGAGGGACAAATGTGGATTTGAGATGAATCTGATAACATGCACTTCCCCCTCTCACCCCGGAAGAGCGGGAACGAGAAGGTGAGATTTTAATTTTACAGCTCCCATCCCTTCCTGTATTCCCTGACAAGGAACTGGTTTGCCTCGGGCACGTTGGTGATCTTCATCGCAGCTGAATCATATTCAACCTTTTTGCCCGTTCGAAGAGCCACTCCCCCGAGGAGGATTGTTTCTGTGACAGGTCCGGCGTAAATGAAGCTTCCGGGTGACTGTGTCTTATTTTTGAAGGCATCTATCCAGATAGAATTTGCGTCACGGCCCTGTGCCTGCTGCTGTTTCTGCTGAGCAGGATCATCAGCTACCGGTTTGGATCCATTGTAGAGTTTGGGACTTTCGCCCCTGAATCCTGCAAGTATCATACCCTTTTCGCCAACGAACATCATTGCCTCCCGTGGCAATGAATCGCTGTTTATGCCATAAGCGTCGCTTACGAACGGCTTCATCCCTCCATCGTACCAGAAGAGGTCGAATGCCGGCAGTTCTTTCTGAGCATCGAATTTGAACCTTACAATGCACGATGGCGGGAAGGCAACTGTGTTCCTGACGCCTACCGATACATTGCCGTTGAGCTTGCAGGTTGTTGTCCCATAAGCTTCTGCGCTTTTTGCAGGTGTGTTGATGCCCAGTGCAAGGAAGAGCGGGAAAAGGCTGTAATGTCCCATATCGGCAATACTTCCGGCTCCGAAATCATACCAGCCACGGAATACGGCATGTGTGTAATTGGGGTGATAAGGCCTGTCCGGTACAGGTCCCAGCCACAATGGCCAGTTCATTCCCGATGGCACAGGCGGAGTGTCTGTCGGATTCTCCTGCCATTGGGGCCACATGGGCCTGTTCGACCAGTTATGTATTTCCTTCAGTTTCCCGATACTCCCGTCGGTAAGCCATTTCTTTATCTTCATGTTGTCGGGCTTTTCGCTCCATGCCAGGAGGTGCGTGCTCATGCCGGATGTTTTTGCAAGCTCGATCGTTTTTTTGGCTTCATACATCCTGTTGGCGATAGGCTTGTGAGTAACCACGTGCTTTCCTTTATTCATTGAAGTTATAGCGACGTAGCCATGAAGGTGGTCAGGAGTCATGATCTTTACAGCATTGAGGTCTTTCTCTTTCTCGAGCAATTCCCTGAAATCCTCGTAAGCCGTACAGCCCCTGTATGTTCCTGATTCCTTCGACTTGCCGTAATATTTCTGCACAAACTCAAGGCCCAGGTCTCTTCCGCCCGGTACGCCTTTTATGTTTTCACCCCATGATTCATCACCGAGAGTCCTCCTGATGGTGTTGCGAACATCATTCTGCGACCAGTCGACGTAATCGGTTGTGTATTTGTTCGGGTCGCAGACTGCTACGATCTGAACATTTGGATTGGCGAGAAGCGGAGCCATCTCCCTGATGCCCTGTGTTCCGCAGCCAATGTATGCCAGCGTGAGCTTGTCACTTGGCGGGACATACCCGGGGCCTCCGATAACATGCCTCGGCATGACGGTGAATGCCATGGATGCAGCTGCAGCCGAACCCAGGAATTCACGGCGGTTTAGTTTTCCTTTTTTCATAGTTAAAGAGTTAATGGTAATTTGAGAATTTTGAAGATTTAAAGATTTGAAGATTTGAAAATTTGAAAATGAAGAGCGGGTGCCTCGTAACTGAAATTAAAGATTGGCAATGAAGTCGGCGCTGTCCTTGAAGGTTTCAAGATTCATTTCCACAAAAATGTTCTTCACTCCGCCTTTTTTGACATTGTCGAACAACTCGTTCCAGTCTACTATTCCCTTTCCGAGGGCAACCTGGGTTTTCTTATCCTGTGAATAATCCGCCAGGTGTGCCGAGATAAACCTCCCGGGATACTTTTTAAAGAAATCGGCAGCCTTGTAACCGATGCTTATAACAGCAACCTGGAACTGCATTTTCACCAGGTCCGGATCAAAAGTTTCCATGAGCACATCATAGATCAGCCTGCCTTCAAGCTGTGCAAGTTCGTTGTTATGGTTGTGGAATCCCATCTGGATTCCAGCCTTCTTTGTTTTTTCACCATATTTATTAAGCTCGTCCGCAGCTTTTTTCCAGTCATCGAGGGTGGCATTTCCCGGCAGTCCGAAGCTCGAGAGGATCATTTGTTTTTGTCCTGATTCTGCTGCAAACTGAATTCTTTCATCGAGGTTTTCCCTGAATTCCCTGAAGCCATAATGAGTGCTGGTGAAAGCAAGGCCGGCATCGTTGATTATCTGCTTCATCTCTTTGGCCGACATGCTCATGAGAGGTTTAAAGCCATATCCCGGAGGGGAGCACATCTCTACGCTTTTATAACCCATTCCCGCGATCATCTTAAGTGAGCCGGGAAAATCCTTCAGAAGCATTTCCCTTACTGTCCAGATCTGGAATCCCAGCGGCATTTTAACCTTCTTGGGAATCATTGCACCGGACACTTTCCCTGACAGAAGAGCAGCTCCGATGCCCATTGAGCTTTTTTCAAAAAATTGCCTTCGCGATAGATTCTTCATAGTTTTGGTTTTTTTGGAGATATTCAAACAAGATGCGAAAATTGCATCATTCTACCAAATTTAAGAAAAAGACTGACAGGCTGCTACCGAAATTATTGTAACTTTATTTGATATTGGTTTTCCTGATAAAAAAATGAAGAACAGCAGAAGATATTTCATTGCAAAAACCGGAGCTCTGGCAGCCCTTTCAGCCACCGGAGGAATTGCATCTTCCTTTAGCATTGATTCTGATGCCGGCAAAACAGAATCCAGCAAACGATATATTCCTGATGCCGGAATTAAGATGTGTTTTGCTTATTTCCGGGGTTTGCAGAGCGAAGCCAGGAAGGTTGAATTCGGAAGGCAGCTGAATGTCCTTGGCGCTGTATCTGGCATAAATCCCCGGATGGTTGGGCTCCAGGATGCCAAACCCTATGATTACGAAACCATCCTGGCCTGCAAGACTGCCTGGGAAAAAGCGGGACTTCGTCTTGAAGTCATCGAGGGTCCTCCGTCTCTTGGAGAAAAGACAAAACTCGGTCTCGAAGGCAGGGACGAGGAAATCAGTAATTTCATAAAGCTGATGAAGAACCTTTCGAAAGCCGGCATTCGTGTGATATGCTATAACTGGATGCCGGTCATCAGCTGGGCCCGGACCACAAACGATCGACCCGGCAGGGGTGGCGCCCTTGTAACAGCATTCGATTATGAGAATATAAAAGATAATTCCATTACGCAGTACGGCGAGGTGAGCAAGGATATGTTGTGGAAGAATCTTGAATATTTTCTGAAAGCCGTCGTGCCTGAGGCAAAGAAAGCTGGTATAATGCTTGCAATGCACCCTGATGACCCGCAAGTGGATTCGATTCGGGGGATTTCACGGATAATGACAACCTCAAATGCATTCAGAAGGATGCACGAGATATACCCTGTTGAGAACAACGGAATAACAATGTGTCAGGGCAATTTTTCACTCATGGGTGAGGATATCCCCACACTGGTGAAAGAGTTCGGCAGAAAGGGGATAATTCATTTTGTGCACTTCAGGAACGTGCGCGGCAGCAAGATGAATTTTGTCGAAACCTTCCACGATGAAGGACAGATCGACATGTACGAGGCAATGAAGGCGTATATTGAATCCGGATTCAAGGGGCCTTTGCGTCCCGATCATGTGCCGACGATGGCAGGCGATAGCAATGATAGTCCGGGTTACAGCGCCCTTGGCAGCCTTTATGCAGCCGGGTACATCCGCGGGCTCATCGAAGCGGTGGCTAAGAATTCATTGTGAAATTATTAACAATATGAAAATGGTCTATCTTCTTTTATCAGGGATTGCATTGGGAGCTGTTCCTTCGCAGAAATTCCCCGAAGCTGAAATAAGCAACGGCATTGTCAAAGCAAAACTATACCTGCCGGATGAAAAAAATGGATACTACCAGGGAGTGAGATTCGACAGGTCGGGTAATATCCCGGAGCTTGAATGGAATGGCCATTCATATTTCGGGCAATGGTTCGAAAAATATGATCCGAAGGTTCATGATGCAATCATGGGGCCGGTTGAAGATTTCATCCCTATTGAGTTCAACCTGAAAAAACCGGGAGAGACTTTCCTGAAGATAGGCGACGGAATGCTGGTGAAGCCCGATACGAAGGTTTACACAATCCGGAAACTGTATGAGAATGCGAATCCAGGCAAGTGGACTGTTAAAAAGCATCCGGATCACATACAGTTCATTCATATTCTTAGTGACAAGGAGTACGCTTACGAGTATGAAAAAGATGTGATATTGACAAAGGATAAACCCGAGCTTATTCTGAGCCACACTCTAAGAAATACCGGCAACAAAACAATCGCGACCACCGTTTACGACCATAATTTTTTCATGATCGACAAACAGCCGGTGGGTCCGGGTATCGAGATTCTTTTTCCTTATGAAATACAGGGAGAGGGACTCGGCATTGGACCTGGCAAATATGTTAAGATTGCTGATAAGAAGATATCTTTTCTGAAAAATTTAGACAAGGACAGCACCTGTTATTGCAGCGATCTTAAGGGATATGGATCTGTTGCATCAGACTATGATATCAGGATCGAGAACAAAATCACCAGGGCAGGAGTGAGAATAACATGCGATCAGCCAATTGTAAGGCTTCCTTTCTGGTCATGCCATACGACAGCCTGCCCCGAGCCGTACATAGCCATTAAAGCGGAACCTGGCAAGGAGGTGAAGTGGAATATCAGGTATGAGTTTTATACGTTCTGATCAGAAAAATCCATTAACCGCAAAGGTCGCAAAGAATAAAAAGAATCAAAAATTCAAAAACTTACACAGAGGTACACAGAGTACCACAGAGCTTCACAGAGAGTAAATTGATTATTTCACTCTGTGCAACTCTGTGTCTTCTCCGTGCAACTCTGTGTAACTTAAGAAAAATTGAAGATGGAGATCTACTCCGTTACAAACTGCCTCAGGTAATTTCTGCTCTGGATAAGCGAGATCTTCCTGTTTTCAATAGAGCCTTCGAAAGCCTTGTCTTCAACTTCTATGCAGGCAGCTCCGTTATAACCAACTTCATAAAGGGCCGAGAAGAAATCCCCCCATTTAATATCACCGAGTCCTGGAATTTTAGGGGTATGGAAACGGTTTGGTGTGGTGAGAATGCCGATATCGTCAATCCTGTCCCACAGGACTTTGGCATCTTTCAGATGAACGTGAAAGATCCGGTCTTTAAACTCGAAGATCGGTTTGGAAACATCCATCATCTGCCAGATGAGATGTGACGGATCGTAATTGAGCCCAAAGTTTTTCGATGGAATTGCCTCAAAAATCTTCCTCCACAAGTAAGGGGAATGTGCCAGGTTTTTTCCTGCAGGCCATTCATCTTTTGTAAAAAACATGGGGCAGTTCTCGATTCCTATTTTGATATTTTTTTCCTCTGCATATTTTATAATCGGAGGCCATAGTTCCAGGAACCTGCTGAAATTGTCATCGTCATGCTTTGCCGGGTCAGCCCCGATGAAAGTATTCACAATGCCGGTGTTCAGATTCACTGCGGCATCTATCACTTTCCTGATGTGATTAAAATAGAAATCTGACTTTTCTTTATCTGGATCAAGTGGATTGGGATAGTAACCAAGGCCTGAGATGAACACATTTCTTTCACTGAGCTTCCGGTTTATTTTTGATACCTCATCATCGTCCAGGGTATCGACATCGACATGAGTAACCCCTGCATACCTGCGGTTTTCAGCCGAATGAGGCCAGCACATCATTTCAACACATGCGAAACCATTTTCAGATGCGAAATCAACGACTTCGCCGAAGCTGAGATCGCCAAGGATTGCACTCTGGATTCCAAGTTTTATCATATCTGACTTTTATTTTGTAAAACTGCAATTTAAGCAAAATGAGTTGTAACCGGAAGAACTTTTTTCCGGTTTGCAGGGAAGACTGAATTTACTTTCTATCTGTTTATTTTACTTCGGTCTTGGTACCGGTAGTTACGGCAACATTCCTGCGCCATTCATATTTGTCACCGTTGCCGATACGGAGAAGGACATCGAAGGTTCCCGGAGTGCAGCAGTTAAGTTCTGTTATGTTGCCATAGCTGATTGTTTCCTGGCCTTTAACCGGCATGGGGGTTCCTGTTTGTTGCGCAGCAGTTCCGGCAGGGTAGAGATGCATCGATTTTACATCCTTGTTGCCGCCTGTATAAACTATGCCTCCTGCGTTCAGGTTTGCCGTCATTTTATAGTTGGTGCCTGGCTTCATCTGAAATTCCTCGAGCCAGACTTTATGATTCTGGCCTGAAAGGTTAATTGTCAGAAGCACGTCGTAGGTGCCCGGTTTGATCCTCCCTTTTGTTTTGCCGGCGCCATCATCCGGCATCACAGGTTTGCTGTGGTCTCCCGCGCTGAAGAAGGTTGGCACTCCGATCAGGTTTGCCTGCACCGGCGTAAGCTTGCACCGCTGCACAGCTGTTTCGAATGATGCAGTGGTGGCAGAAGAGGTCGATTCATCTATCATTATCTGGTAATCGTAAAGCGTAACCATAACATTGGTCTTCATCTTAGGTTTGATCACCATTCCGGGTACCCTAAAGCTAAGGTTTCCGGGTTCTCCGGATAGTTTGAAAGTCATTTTGAGATCGTAAGTGCCTGGTGCCAGCCCTTTCATTTTGATTTCTTTGCCATTACTTGTAAGTATGTAGGCGGAACCTGAAACAAGGTCGCCAAGGGTTCTGACATCAACATGAAGAGGAGACTGGTCGCTTGCCGTAAGGGGTGCATAGCTTTGCTGCACCCATACCTGGCTCCAGGTATGATCGTTCTTAACAGTTATCCCGTTATCGAGTTTGTAGAGGTAATCTGATACAGGCTGAGCCTGCATTGAAAGAATCAGGAGGGCCTGAATCGCAGGAATGAAGATTAACTTTTTCATAGCCATTGTTTTTATCAGGTGAAAGAACTGGAAAGGGTACTCAAATTTACACCGTATAATTCGCTTTATCAAAGTTTTTATCTAATATTACATCTCTTATTCAATAAATTACATAAGATCCTGATTTCTGTTTTCAAACATATTTTTTCCCGGGAATAAATAATAGACATCATTTGTCTAATCATTAAATAAATTCATTAAAACTATTCATCATGAAAAAGATTATGAAAGCATTGTCGCTGGCTGTTATGCTGGCTCTGCTTGTTCCTGGCCTACTGAATGCACAGTCGGGAAAAACAAACTTTTCAGGTACATGGGCATTTAATGCCGAAAAAAGCAATCTTGGAGATGGTGGTCAGGGCGGCGGCCGTGGTTTTGGCGGTGGCGATATGAAAGTAACCCAGGAAGGAAACAACCTGACAGTTGCTACAACACGTCCCGGCAGGGATGGCGGAGACCCGGTAACCACAACAATGAAATATACCCTGGACGGGAAAGAAAGCGTTAATACCTCACAAAGAGGCGAAAGCAAATCTACGGCAGCATGGACGCCTGACGGGAAATCGATTACTATCAAAACCGCTCAGACATTCGGTGACCGTACGATGAATTCAACCCAGACATGGACTCTGAATGGAGCAAATCTTCAGATTGAAAGAAACATGACCACTCAGAACGGTGATATGAAAACCACAATGGTCTACGATAAGAAATAGACTTTTTTCTGAGTATTTATAAAACAGGAAGCTCCCGGAAGGGGGCTTTTTTGTTGGTAGTCCCATTCTCAATCCATCATAAATTCTGAGACTAGATTCCGCCTTCCCGAGCCGGTTTAAGAGATTTGGTATGAACTTCCCGGGGATGAATATGCCCATTGAAGTTTTGCTTTCCACATACTTCATAAAACAAAACAGGAGTACAGTTGTTTGATTTATGTAGGACAGAACAATTATCGACTCTATGAAAAAGGTTTTTTTAAAATTAATTCTTATCAAGATTCTTCTTTTCACGAAAGCAGATCTGTTCGCACCTGTAAGCGGGTCAGTCGCCATTCCTCAGGATTACCCTGTTGATCCGTATCAAAAGCTTATTCTGGCAGTTGGCAAGGTTGAAACGGGACTTGACACGCTTGCATTCAATCCGATGGAAGATGCTGTGGGTTATCTGCAGATACGTCCCATAAGACTACAGGACTATAACATCAGGACAGGAAGCAGTTATACGATGAAGGATCTTTACGATTATCGGGTTTCAGACAAGATATTCAGATATTACGCGGATAAGTATGGCCCGTATGATTTCGAGACCGCCGCCAGAAGATGGAACGGCTCGGGCAGCATGACAATTGATTACTGGAACAGGGTGAAAGTGTTGTTGTGATGCCAGGGAGTGATTCAAAACCCTTCAAGATCCATGTAAACGGTCGGGATGAGAAGAAGGAATCCCAGAAGGATTAGTATTATCATCAATGGAAGCACCCACCTGAACCATTTGTCATAAGGTATCCTCGCAACGGTAAGCACACCAAGAAGCACTCCGGATGTGGGTGTAATCATATTTGTGAACCCATCTCCCAGCTGGTACGCCATTACAGTCGCTTGTCGCGACACTCCGATCAGGTCAGAGAATTGCGACATCATAGGCATTGTAAGCGCAGCTTTGGCCGAACCCGATGGCATTACAAGGTTGATGAGATTCTGAACAACATACATCATGCTTATTGAAGCCATCTTTCCCATTCCTGAGATCGATTGCGAAAGTTTATAAAGGAGCGTGTCTATCACATTCCCATTGTTCAGAATGATGATTATCCCTCCGGCCAGTCCTACGATTATTGCCGCTGACTGTATATCCTTTACCCCTTCAAGGAACAGTTTCGTTATGGTGTTTGGAGAGTAATTCATGGCAGCCCCGGTGATGATTCCCATGGCAAAGAATAAAGTGGCAATCTCCATTATGTACCAGCCATAACCCATTACTCCCGTTATCAG
The DNA here is from genome assembly GCA_050259395.1 of Chloroflexota bacterium. Lineage (GTDB taxonomy): Bacteria > Bacteroidota > Bacteroidia > Bacteroidales > VadinHA17 > LD21. The sequence continues at coordinate 10,498 of JBLNAO010000285.1, read as the reverse complement.
GATCAGGATTGTGAATATCAGTAGGGTTATAATAAAGAAATGGACGGATTTCCTCAGGGATAACCAGCCCGTAATCCCAAAAAGTATGGCCAGGGCAGGTACCGCAGGCAGTGTTACAGCGCTCTCTCCTGCAGCAATCCTTGTTTCAGGATAGAACCAAGAAAAAGCCACAAGAACCAGAAGGACAACACAAAAAATGATTTTAGAGGAGAGCGGTCTCGAGTAGACGATCTGCTCCGATGGAATTTCCAGCTTTTCTTTCCAGTGCCTGTCTTCTTCTATGACATGTGAAAGAGCCGGATTCTTCTTTATTTTCTGTGCATACCTGAGAACGAATATGAACCCTGTGACATTGATTGCAAGCCAGCAGAACATCCTGTACTGTATCCCTGAAAACAGCGGAAGATCTGACAATCCCTGTGCTATGCCGATAGTGAATGGATTCAGAATTGCACCGGCAAAACCCAATCCCGCCGCAACAAAGCATAATGATACACCAACAATTGAATCATAACCCATGGATATGGCAAGCGGGACAAAGATCACTATAAATGCAATTGTCTCTTCGCTCATCCCGAATACTGCCCCGAACACGCTGAATATGAGCATTATCAGAATGAAGATCAGATTGTCCGAGCCTATTTTTCTTATAAATCTGTTATTTTCTATCCTCTTTGTAAATCTGAGTACACTCTGTATGGCCACATCAATTGCTTTGCTGGCATTCATTATCCAGAAAGCGCCTCCGATTATCAGTATGAACACCACTATGTCGGCCTTGTCGACAAACCCTTCGAACAAAGCAGAAAAAACCTGCCATGTCTGCGGATTGTTCCCTGTGTAATGGAAGGAACCCGGAACCACCACATTCCTGTCTATACCGTTCACATTAACAACATGCCTTTCAAATGATCCCCCGGGAACAAGCCACGTGAGGATTGCTGCAAACACAACAATGAAAAAAACTATAACGTATGTATGAGGAATTTTCCTGGTCATTTGATTTCAATTAATGCAAATATAAGATGAATGAAGAAACAAGATCTGAATTATGAATTGTAATCCACAACCCAAATTCGAAATTTGTAAATTCGAAATTCGAAATATTGCTACCTTTGGCCAACTTAATCGCAAAGACCATGAACCTCACCTTTCGTACAACCCCCATTCCGGGTGACATACAGGCTGTAAGAGACATTATTGTCTCGACAAAATTCTTTTACGATCATGAAGTCGAAATAGCCGTGGAACTTGTTCAGGAAAGGCTTAGCCAGGGTGAGGAATCAGGTTATTATTTTGTTTTTGCCGAAGCTGACGGCAGAACCGTGGCATACTCATGTTTCGGCTCGGACATCATGTCAAAAACCTGTTTCGACCTTTACTGGATAGCCACCCATAACGACTTCCGTGGAAAAGGAATAGGCAAGCAGGTGCTGGCGGAAACAGAAAAGCTTGCAAAGGAGATGGGGTGCATAATCCTTATAGCAGAAACGTCAGGGTTACCTCATTATGAACCTACCAGGGCCTTCTATTTCAGCACAGGCTTCACCCTCGAAGCCAAAATAAAAGATTACTACACGCTTGGTGATGACAAGCTGTTCTTTACAAAAAGAATAGGATAAAAACTTACACAGAGTTTCACAGAGGACCACAGAGTTTCACAGAGTTTTCACGGTGAGCATTTCCTCCGTGTAACTCTGTGCCTTCTTTGTGTTCTCTGTGTAAGTTCTTCTTTAATTTATTGTGATATTAGCCTGAGCTTCCTTCAATCCTTTTGAAGCTGCTTTTACAGTAAACGATCCAGTTGCACCTTTTACAGCCTTTACAATAACCAGGCACATTCCGTTATAAGCTTTTCTCACTGAAGCCTGGAATGGCTCATGGCTGGTTGCATCGCCGTTATCCACCGCTACTATACTGCCGGGCCCGGTAATGCTGAACTGCACTTCGTTATTGCTGCGGGGAACAAGAAGCGATTGTTTATCTTCAATCTTTATGGTAATATACACCAGGTCCGAACCATCAGCCTTAACTGCCTGCCTGTCGGCTTCCATCGAGAGCATTGTTGCTTTACCTGTTGTTCGCATCACATCTTCCGCCCACTTCTCACCATTTTTATATGCAATCACTTTCAATTCGCCGGGCTGATAAACAACATCATCCCATCTGAGACGGTACTCATATTGCCCTTTTTTCTTTCTTCCGAGAGACTTGCCGTTTAGGAAAAGCTCGGCTTCATCTCCGGATGTGTAGACGTGAACCGGCGTCACCTGTCCTTTTCTTTCGGGCCAGTTCCAGTGAGGCAGGATGTGAGCCATCGGAAGTTCGGGTCTCCATTTTGACTGGTAGAGGAAAAACCTGTCCTTTTTGAATCCTGCAAGGTCCAGTATGCCGAAATAGCTGCTCCTGGACGGTACTTCGGTAACGTTTTGTGCATCGAGGAGTGCTTTTGCCTGGTCGTATCTTCTGTTACCGGGTCTTAATCCTGTGAGATCGCCTCCATATGGAGTCGGTTCTCCGATATAGTCAAAGCCGGTCCAGACGAACTCTCCGAAAACGCCGGGAAACCTGTCCTGCATCTCCCATTGCTGATCAGGTGTTGAAGCCCATGCAGGATATGCAAGGTCATAAGAGGAGACCTGGAATATGCCTTTGCCTGGAAGATTGTTATTGAGATCGCCCTGAACAACAGGGAAGAAATACTCTCCCCTTGAGCTCACAGTCGAAGCAGATTCTGTTGAATGGAACGGGAGATTATCGTTATCCTTGAATGTGAAGAATGCTTCATACCTGTAAAGCCGATAATTTATACCGAATACATCGACGCTTTTCTGGAAGCCGTTGGTACCGGACTCGTCCCAGTTGCAACCAACAGTTACCGGACGTGTATTATCCTCTGATTTGACTACTCGGCGGAGGCTTTCCGACAAAGCAGGATTGTTCTGATCACCGACCTCGTTTCCCGTGCTCCACATAAAAACGGAAGGGTGATTCCTGTCGCGGCGAACCATAGCCCTGAGATCCTCATCATTCCATGCATAGAAGAGCTTATTATAATCATTTCTCTTCTTGCCTGTTTTCCATGCATCGAATGCTTCAACCTGAACCAGCATTCCCATCCTGTCACAAAGGTCTAGCAGCTCGGGAGCGGGTGGATTATGGCTTGTCCGGATTGCATTACAGCCCATCTCCTTTAATATTTCAATCTGGCGCTCAGCAGCCCTTGTATTGAATGCAGCTCCGAGAGCCCCCAGATCGTGGTGATTGCAAACGCCTTTAATTTCAACTTTTTTACCATTGAGGTAAAATCCTTCACGAGCGGTGAACTGCAGCGTACGGAAACCAATATTGGTTTCACAAATATCGGCAGTATGATCTCCATGTGTGATAGTTGTGATAACGCGATACATTTGAGGATTTTCAAGACTCCACAAAACAGGCTGTTTCAGTGTAAGATCAAGCCTGAAAATATGATTGCCGTTTGCCTGCATAACGGCCGAAGGTGAAACCATTTCTGCAACCGGTTCCTGTTCTGTTTGTCCTTTCTCATTTAGCTTGTAAATGCTTGTCTTCATGCTTACTGTTGCAGGCTGACCAAGATGATTCTCAACTTCAGCTTCAACACTTGTAACAGCACGTTCAGCGGTTATTTCAGGAGTCGTACAATACAATCCATTATATGAAACATGGATTGGCCTGTTCTTAACAAGCCATACATTCCGGTAGATCCCTGCACCCGGGTACCACCTTGAATCCCACTTTTTAGTATCGAGTCTCACTGCGATCACGTTATCCTTTCCGAATTCTGCATAAGGGGTGAGGTCAAGCCTGAACGATGTGTAACCATAAGGCCAGCCGCCGACATATTTGCCGTTGAGCCATACTTCGGCGTATGCCATTGCACCGTCAAAATCAATATAAATGCGTTTGTTTTTTTCCGAGCTGTCGAGGGTAAAATGTTTCCTGTACCAGCCAATTCCTTTCCAGGGCAGGAGACCTGTGTTGTTTTCGAGAGTATCGCTGAAGGGTCCTTCAATAGCCCAGTCATGTGGCAGGTCGAGTGTCCTCCATTTGCTGTCGTCGACTGATGCAAGCTGAAGTTCGGCAGGTTCAACGTCGAATGACGCTTTGGAGCCTTGCTCATTGAAATATTTTATGAATTTCCAGCCTTCATTGAATGATTCCCTGGTTCTCGGGGAATCCTGGGCTCTTGCAGCGATGCAAAGGTATAAAAGTGATGCGAAAATCAGATAATTTCTTTTCATGGTTAAAGGTTGGGTTAGATCTTTAAATATACTCAATTTCGAATTGCTGTCAGGGTTGAATCGTGAAATCCGGGTTTGTTAATTGTATATCCGGAGGATTCCCCGAAGGGTTCCTTGTGAAGACCTGGTCCATTTGAGTGGTGCTGTCGAAAAAGCCGCAGTTCCTGAGAAAGAATTTCCCGTTTTCGCTTCCGCCTGAATAATCAAGTCTTGCGCCTTTCCGTGCTGTTGCATCAGCGGTGAATTTTGCCGATGTGAGTTCATGCCATTTGCCGTTTTTACCGGCCACCCACTGGTTTGAATAATATCCTTTCCTTGCGATATACCCGGTTTCAGGAATGAAATTTTCAAGGAATGAATAAAGGCTTTTCAGGTAATTACTGGTTTTTGGTCTTCTGAAGCCGGCAATGAGTTCCCATTTTCCGATTTCAGGCGCGTAAAACCATGCGGCATAGTCAGTCGATCCTTCCACTGACGGCGTTCCTCTCAGCAGAAATTTGTAAGTGTTTCCCGCTTTCCAGTTGTACCTGCGGAAGCTCTGGCCGCCTGAGCCTTCATTTCCGAACTCCCCAGTGACAACATCATTGCCTTTCCTGAGAAGGGTGATACGATAGTCCTCTGGTATTTCACCCGGATTGTCAGTCTTATAGGGACTCCATACTGAAAACAGAATCCTCCTTTCGGATGCGGAATTTACCTGCATGCCGAAATATCCATCGGCAAAGCCATTTGCCATGAAGTATGAACCGGAAACATCTTCTCCCTCAGGGACGGTAATCTCATTATAAAACCACATGATTTCACCTGCTTCTGCGGGAACTTCATATCTAAGGTGAACAGAGGGACCTCTTCGGCCAAAATGGAAGTCATCCTTAACAAATGCCAGTTTTCCTGAAGCTGCGGCTCCTTCAATAATGATTCCCGTCATCACGGCAAAATATTCACCTGTTCTGTTCAATCCCCTGAATTCTGCGCAATGATAACCAGGTTTTGCAATGCGGAACTTTCCAGCCGGGATTGTATCATTTGTTACATTTTGGAGAGATATTGTTTTTGACTGATCCTCCAGACGTATCAATATCCGGCTCTCTCCGTCAACCTTCACGGGAAGCGAAATGACCAGGTCGCCGGTAAGCTCTGTCCAGAACCAGAAGCGGATTGTTGTGGATGTATCCGTCCAGTTTCTTACACCATCCCTTGTTATGATCTGATTTCTTCCTTCTGTTGCCGGAACAGTCCAGGCATTTCCGGCTGCGGGGATGAAGACACTTTGTGCGCTGGTCAGCAATGTAAAAGCAAAAAAGAAAAAGGAAGTAAGGGTTAGTCTCATGACTTATGTTTTATGATGTTAAAAATAGAACATTAACTGATCTGAAATAATCAAAAATGTTTAATAATTGCTTTCACCGTATCACTCCATAATACCCAAGGCGGAATGTCATCCCAAGATTTTATTCAACTTTTTTTGCACTCTTATCGTTATGACAATACATACAGTGTGACCGCGGCTTCGAATAGTGTTGTTCCGCACATGGGATTCTTTTATTGTCCACCAATCTATACGATCTTGTCATTAGTTCCGCAGTCTTTATTCATTCCTGCACGCACCATGGGATTCTTCACTCCACAAATCCTTCCTGTCGTCAGGATTTGTTGCGTTCAGAATGACAGGACTATTTAGGCGGAATAGGAGTGAAGCGGCGCGTTTTGGTAATGCTTTCTCCATTCAAGTATTTTGCAAAAACGCGCCGCTTCACTCCCTACTGACCCAAAGCGCATTGTCATCCTGAACGCAGCGCAAGCGAAGTGAAGGATCTTAAACTATTGTCCAAAATTAAATACTAACTTGTCATTAGTAACGAAGCACCCATGAAGTGAGGGATCTTAAACTATTGTCCACCAATTTCGTAAGAATATTGAATACTTTAAAAATCAAAAATCGTTAATCAATATTCGTTAATCATGTTTATCTTGTAAAATTGTAAACCTCTATTCATTTTATCATGCTCCTTAACAGAAAATTCAGCTTTTTTGTAATTTTCACTTCAGTTGTGATTTTCTCATTTTCATGCAGGGTCGATCCCGGGAAAAATATTCCCCGTAATCTCAGGTGCGAGTACATTGTAAATCCTCTTGGGATAGACAATCCCCATCCCAGGCTGACCTGGCAGCAGTTCGACGAGAGAATGGGGGCCCGTCAGACCTCTTACAGGATATTCGTGGGTACCGACTCTGCCGATGTGGCAAACGGCAAAGGCAATGTATGGACTTCCGATAAGGTCAACTCTGATCAGAACCTGATAAAATACGACGGTGATTCACTAAAGCCTTTCACGAGATATTACTGGGGCGTTATGATATGGGGAGATGCGCGCAAGCGATCGGAAATATCGCCTCTGGCCTTTTTCGAGACCGGCATGATGAAAAGCGGAAACTGGAAAGGCACATGGATAAGCGACTCCCGCGACATCGATCTTAAACCGGCGCCATATTTCAGAAAAGACTTTTCTGTTAACGGGAACCTTCGCTCGGCTCGACTTTATATTGCCGCAGCAGGATTGTATGAAGTATATGTTAATGGTGAGAAGTCAGGTGATGCAATGCTCGATCCTGCTTACTCCCGTTTCGACAGGAGAACCCTTTACGTCGTTCACGATATAACACCGATGATTTCAAACGGGCTGAATGCAATTGGAGTATTGCTTGGAAACGGATGGTACAACCACCAGTCAACGGCAGTATGGTATTTTGACGAGGCTCCCTGGAGGGCACGCCCTTCTTTTTGTGCCGAAATCCACCTGACATATGATGACGGCACCCGCGAAATAATTTCAAGCAATACAGACTGGAAAACCTCTTTGAGTCCTGTCATTTTCAACAGCATCTACACTGCGGAACATCATGATGCCAGGCTCGAACAGCCGGGCTGGAATATGCCGGGATTTAAAGATTCGAAGTGGAAAAATTCAATTGCAGTAAGCGCCCCTTCGCAGAATATAACTTCACAGGTAATGCATCCGATCCGTGCCTGCGAACTTATTCCGGCAAAAAGCATGAAACGTTACGATGGCAGGACGTGGGTTTTCGACCTTGGCAGGAATATAGCCGGCGTGAGCAGCCTCACCGTAACAGGAGATGCCGGAACAATCATCCGGCTCAAACATGCAGAGAGAGTTGACAGATCAGGAAGAGCTGACCAGTCCAATATAGACGTTCATTATCGTCCCACCGATAATTCAGATCCTTTCCAGACAGACATTTTTATTCTCTCAGGAAAAGGAGAGGAGACCTTCATGCCAAAATTCAATTACAAGGGATTTCAGTATGTTGAAGTTACTTCGAGCAGGCCTCTCGATATTAATGAAGGGAGCCTCAAAGGCTACTTCATGCACAGCGATGTTCCGCCTTCCGGAAAAATCAGTTCCTCTGACACCCTTCTTAATAAAATATGGCGGGCAACAAACAATTCCTACCTTTCGAATCTTTTCGCCTATCCCACAGATTGCCCACAGCGTGAGAAGAACGGTTGGACAGGGGATGGGCATATCGCTTCGGAAACAGGTCTGTACAATTTCGACGGCATTACCGTTTATGAAAAATGGCTTCGCGATCACCAGGACGAACAGCAGCCAAATGGCGTCCTTCCTGCAATAATCCCGACAAGCGGATGGGGCTACCACTGGGCGAACGGCCCGGACTGGACAAGCACGATTGCAATCATCCCCTGGAATATATATCTGTTCTATGGTGATCAGACCCTTCTCACGGATTGCTATGACAATATGAAGAGATATGTTGATCACATTACGGAGATTAGCCCCTCAGGACTTACCGACTGGGGACTTGGCGACTGGATCCCGATCAAATCAGTTACCCCGAAACAACTAACCTCTTCGGTTTATTACTATACCGATGCGTTGATTTTGTCGAAAGCTGCGGCGCTGCTTGGTAAAGAAACTGATCATAATAAATATACAGCGCTCGCACAAAGGATCCGAGATGCAATCAACATCAATTATCTTGATACCGCCAGAGGAATTTACGGGAAAGGGCTGCAGACGGAACAATGTGTGCCGCTTCAATGGGGCATTGTTCCTGATAACATGAAAAAGAAAGTTGCTGACAACCTGGCGAAAAGCATAATGAATAACGGCAACAGGATGGATGTTGGCCTTCTTGGGACAAAAGCTATCCTTAATGCGCTGAGTGAAAACGGTTACCCTGATCTGGCTTTTGAGCTCGCCACAAGAGATAAATTCCCGTCATGGGGCTGGTGGATCGTCAACGGTGCGACGACTTTGTACGAGAACTGGCCGATTGATTCCAAATCGGACATTTCAATGAACCATATCATGTTTGGTGAAATAGGGGCATGGATGTACAAAGCTTTGGGAGGCATCTTCCCGGATGAAAAAAATCCCGGTTTCAAAAACATAATTCTTAAGCCTTGTTTTGTGAAAGACCTGGAACGCTTTGAAGCAGAACATGACAGCCCTTTCGGGAAGATCATATCATCATGGAGAAGGGATGAGGGTCATATTCTTTATGATATAGCCGTTCCCGCAAACAGCACTGCATCATTCTTTGTAAGAGCTTCCGAAATAACCGAAGGAGGCAGAAAACTGTCATCAAACCGGAATATCAACACTGAGAAAAAAGAAGACGGCACAATGATCCTGTACCTTGAATCCGGAAAATATTCTTTCAACATCACGGAAAATAACGATGAAAAATAATCTGAAAATCATTCTTGCTTTTGCTATCATTGGATTCCTTCTGACCGATATGAAAGGGCAAATCCCTGTTTTTACTCACCAGGATACATTAAGAGGATCGATCACCCCGGAACGTTCCTGGTGGGATCTGAAATTTTATCATCTCGACATAATTGTTAATCCTGCTGACAGCACTATAAGAGGTTCAAACACAATAATGTACAAAGTGCTCGAGCCCTATGAAACGATGCAGGTCGACCTCCAGCCTCCGATGAATATTTCGAAGGTTATTCTAGGTGGCAAAGAGCTTCCTTTCACCCGTGAAGGAAATGTTTTCTGGATTGAGGTCAATCAGCCCCAGGAAAAAGGGAAGACATATTCCGTGAAAATCGAATTCGGAGGTAAACCGGTTGTTGCAAGACGGCCTCCATGGGATGGGGGAGTGACCTGGCAAACGGACAGCAAAGGTTTGCCATTTGTGGCAAATGCCAACCAGGGGGAAGGCGCCAGCATGTGGTGGCCTTGCAAAGATCACATGTACGACGAGCCCGACAGCATGCTGATAAGCGTCAATGTGCCCGGAAATTTAATGGATGTTTCAAACGGCAGACTCAGAAGAGTCGAGAAGCTGAAAAACGGAACGAAAACCTTCCACTGGTTCGTTGCCAACCCGATAAATAACTACGGTGTGAATATTAACATTGCCGATTATGCCCATTTTTCAGAGATCTTTAAAGGTGAAAATGGAGATCTTGACTGCAATTATTATGTACTGAAAGGCAATCTTGAAAAGGCGAAAGAACAGTTCAAGCAAGCTCCAATGATGCTCAAGGCTTTCGAGCACTGGTTCGGGCCTTACCCCTTTTATGAAGATGGTTATAAACTGGTCGAGGCTCCTTATCTCGGCATGGAGCACCAGAGTTCGGTCACATACGGGAATGGTTTTAGAAATGGTTACCGGGGGAATGATCTCAGTAGCACTGGCTGGGGTTTGAAATTCGACTTTATTATAATTCATGAATCGGGTCATGAATGGTTTGCGAATAACATCACTTACGAGGATATTGCCGATATGTGGGTCCATGAGAGCTTCACGAATTATTCGGAAGGATTGTATGTGGAATATTATTGGGGCAAAGAAGCAGGCGCCGAATATATCCGCGGCTCGAGGATGAACATCAGGAATGACCGTCCTATAGTGGGTATATATAACGTGAATTATTCGGGATCCGGGGATATGTATTACAAGGGCGGGAGCATGCTTCACACCCTCAGGCAGATCGTTAACGACGACGAGAAATGGCGGCAGATTCTCAGGGAAATGAATAAAGATTTCTACCACCAGGTGGTTAAGGGCTCACAGATAGAGAATTATCTTGCTGAAAAGACGGGACTTGATCTTGTGCCGTTTTTCAACCAGTACCTGCGGGATGTGAGGATACCTGTGCTGGAGTATTTTGTGAAAGGGAAGCAGCTTACATTCAGGTGGGGCAATTGTGTCAGGGGATTCAATATGCC
>JBLNAO010000284.1:0-4554 GCA_050259395.1 Chloroflexota bacterium | reverse complement strand
GCAGCAAAGAAAAGGCCATAACTCTGTAAGCCAGCATGCTTAAGCCTGATGTGCCCTGCCTTTAATACCCGTACGTTCCGTATTCCGTCTTTATGGTGAGCTTTTTACTTTCTGCTGCTTCGCATCTCCCGACTATTCTTGCTTCAAGGTTAAATCCTGCAGCTATGGAGATGATCTTCCCGGCAGTACCTTCGTCAGTGTAAATTTCGAACCTGTGCCCCATGTTGAAGACCTGGTACATCTCTTTCATGTCTGTACCCGACTGCTCGTGTATTATCCTGAACAAAGGAGGGACAGGAAACAGGTTGTCTTTTATAACGTGAAGGTTCTCAATAAAATGCAGTATTTTGGTCTGGCCTCCGCCCGAGCAATGCACCATGCCATGTATCTGGGGCCTCAACTTTGTGAGCACCTCCCTGATTACAGGCGCGTATGTTCTTGTAGGGGACAGCACCATTCTTCCGGCTGACATGTTGATCTCTCTTATTGCATCAATGAGCTTTAATCTGCCGGTGTAAATAAGTTCATAAGGAAGCGAGGTATCGAGGCTTTCAGGATATTTTGCAGCAAGATAGTGTGCAAAAACATCATGACGTGCAGATGTGAGGCCATTGCTGCCCATCCCGCTATTATATTCCCGTTCATAGGTTGTCTGACCAAAGGATGCAAGGCCTACGATTACATCGCCGGCTCTTATCCCGTCGTTTGATATTACATCAGATCGCTTCATGCGCGCAACAACAGTCGAATCAACGACGATGGTCCGGACAAGATCGCCAATGTCGGCGGTTTCGCCGCCTGTCGACCAAACACTTATTCCCATGCATCGTAGCTCATGAAGTATCTCTTCCGTTCCGTTTATGATCGCAGAAATCACTTCACCGGGAACATGGTTCTTGTTGCGTCCGATGGTCGATGAAAGGAGTATGTTCTCAAAGGCTCCCACGCAAAGGAGATCATCGAGGTTCATCACTATCGCATCCTGAGCAATGCCTTTCCACACTGAAATATCGCCGGTCTCCTTCCAGTAAACATAAGCCAGCGATGATTTTGTTCCGGCTCCGTCGGCATGCATTATATTACAATAATCAGGATCGCCGCCGAGAAAGTCGGGCACTATTTTACAGAATGCCCGGGGGAAAATTCCTTTATCGACATTTTTTATTGCCTGATGGACATCTTCCTTCTGCGATGATACACCTCTCTGGCTGTATTTTGAACTGGATGGCATACTAACTTTTTCCTGGTCAAAGGTAATTATTAAAAGTATCAGGCCTTGTCCTACTTATTAACCCATTCAATGGATTGTTTCAGTAGTCTCCTGAAATTCGGGTTTTCGAAAGTTGGAACATCATGCCCGCTCTGCAAGACGGCAATTTTCGACTTTCCGTATCTCTTTGTCCAGCCGATAACAGGTGTGCTTGAAGGTTCGTCAGTGATGAGCAGTGGTGTGACATCCCCGGCTACATAATAACCTTTGTAGGTCTCGTCAAAAATTGGAAAATCAGTCACTCCGGCTGTAATTGGATGTTTTTGATCTTTCACTTTTACGACAAAATTGAGGTCGTGAATATAAGAGCATTGCTGGTAGACTTTGCCATTGAACTCCGTTTCCTTGTGAAAATACTTACCTCCGATTATGTTCCAGTATTCAGGCCAGTCATCATAAGCACAAATGCTGTGATGAAGTGCCACAACCGGTTTTCCGCTTCTGATGCAGTCCGCAAAAGCCTTCGCCTGTTCGTCAGTTATCTTCTGCCACATGTGATAAAACACCAGCACATCATATTCCATCCGATGCTCCGGAAGAAACATGTCATATGCGCCTGGAAGCTCGGCAATACCATATGTTATTTCCGGGGCAAGACTTTCAAACATCTTGTTGAATTGCTCCTTCTTATAGTCGTGACCTCCGGTAATGACAAGAACCCGGATTGGTTTCGGAGTAGAAGCTGATAAAGAGATTGATAAAAAACAAAGGATAAAAAGGAAGAGCCGCAGTTTCATTGAATATAAGTTTTGAACTGAATAAAAATAGGAAAAGAATATTGAACAAGGATTAACGATTTATGATTTATGAAGTATTATTACTAAGGCACTTCGAAAATCAAAAATCGTTAATCAATATTCTTATATCAATCTTTTAGTTCTTAGGCGATTCATAATCAGTCCTCAGCACCCTGAACTCAGTTCTTCTGTTTATCTGATGTGCAATCTCCTTCTGTTCATCATTTGACAGGGAATTGATGAATTGCTCGGTAAGTGCCGTGCCAACCTTCAGGAAAGATGCTTCATCCGCTGTCTGCTGGTCGACCACTTTGGGAGTGGATTCACCATAACCGACAGCAGTAAGCCTGTCTGCAGCGATCCCTTTCTGTATGAGATAATCTACAACAACCTGGGCTCTCTGCTGTGAAAGGTTCTGATTATATTCCTCGGTATCCCTCGAGTCTGTGTGCGACATAAGCTCGATTGTGACATTCGGGTTATCGTTGAGAGTTTCCACAAGCTTGTCAAGTGAAACCATGGATTCCGGCCTCAGGTCGTACTTGCCAAAGTCATAAAGAATATTGGGCAGCTCAATTGGTTTGTCGATTGCTGTAAGCAGGATTGTAACCATGAATTCACGGCTCTTCTCCTGGCCTTTCGTTGTCTCGCGTTCCTTGCCGTTAAGGTACCCTTTCTTTGATGCGAGGAAGATATAATCTACATTTGGTTTAAGCGCGAACTTGAAGTCACCGCTGTTCCCCGTTTCAGCCTGCAGGTTTGAGGCGTCGCTTGCTAAAAGCTGAACAGTGGATGCCGGGATTGCTGATCCCGTTTTTTCATCTTTTACAAGTCCTGTTACTGTGAATCGTAGCGGAGGCATTTCAAATGAATAAAGCTCATCATTGCCCTTGCCCTTGCGGGTGGAGCTGAAAAGGCCCTTTTCACTGCTATCCTCGAACACGATGCTGAAATCATCGGCGGCGCTGTTAATCGGTGATTTCATATTCTGCACGGCCCAACTCCCATCGGGCTGGTGTGTTGCCCTGAAGATATCGAGACCGCCCATTCCTATCAGTCCGTCTGATGAGAAATAAAGTGTTCCATCATCCCTAACATATGGAAAGAGTTCATCGCCGGGAGTATTGATATCAGGACCAAGATTCAGCGGTTCGGACCAGCCATTCCCTGATTTCCTGACCATCCAGATGTCTTTTTTACCATAACCACCGGCAATATCCGAAACAAAATAGAGAACCGACCCATCGGGTGAAATTGCAGGATGTGCCGCAACGACAGAATCGGGAAGGATGTTAATGTTTTCAGGGTCGCTCCAATCGCTTCCCGTTTTTTCGGAATGCATTATGACACAACCTTTTTTCTCTCTTTTTCCTGCTTCGCAGCGGGTGAAATATATCTCTTTGAAATCTGAAGTGAACGATGGTGTCCCTTCCTCAGATTCGGAATTCAATACTGCTACCGGTACGGGAGTACTCCATTTGGACTTTTTATCGAGGCGAGTTTCGAAGATGTCTGTGAAGCTTTGGCCGGTGGCGCCATGAGTCTTGTTCCCGGCTGCGTCATCGCGGGATGAAGTGAAGTAGATTATTCCGAAATCATCACTGCCATAGGCTGGTCCGAAATCTGTCTCCTTCGAGTTAAGATCCTTAAGTTCAACTACCTGGTATGATTCCGGGTTCCTGAGCCACTCGTCCGCCAGCTCACAGGCCCTGATCTCCTGGTCAGCCCGGGCATCACCCGGTGCAATCTGCTTGTATTTCCTCAGTTCATCCACTGCCTGCTGGTACTTCCCATTCTTCTTTAAAGATTCTGCAAGCCAGAACTCCGCATCAGGTTTGGAATATGCTGATTTAACAGCAAGCTTGTACCATGTTTCGGAATTACGCGGATCATTGATCATCCTGTACGCTTCCGCAACCATGAACACAAGCTCGGCCCTGGTCTCCTTGTCTGACTTCTTGGCTTTGGAATATGCATCCTTGAACAAGTCGATTGCATCGTAGTACTCACCGGCCTGAAAAGCATCATAAGCTCTTTGTGTCTTGCGCTTCTGGGCTTGCGCGTCGGGCAGAATTATGAATGTGAGTAAAATTATGATTGAGATTAACCTTTTCATGATACTCAGGGAATATTCTACAAAAGTAATCAATTTTAAAGGAATTCAGATCAATATAAACGCTGCAGGCAGGCAAAAAGTATAAGACTTACGGTATCAACGACCTCTCTCTTTGAATCTCCCTCTCCCGGGTGAGAGGGAGACAATTGAGGTATAAAAAATTTCTGCATAATTCAGATACATGCAGTATTTTCCATTGTAAAAACGAAGTTTACCTAGAAAACAAAAAGAGGATCCTTGCGGGATCCTCTTTCATTTCAACCAACCAACCTAATTATCTGGTAAACAAGATTTCACGATATTTCGGCAATGGCCATATTTCATTATCAACTACAAGCTCCAGCTTATCTATATGGTACCGGATCTCCTCAAGATAAGGCTTGACTTTATTCTCATAGACCAGGGCCTTTTTGAATGAGTCTTCTATCCTG